>DAHVFH010000118.1 GCA_027317105.1 Cytophagales bacterium | reverse complement strand
TTTTTAGCGTGGGATTGATCGCTGGGAGGTTGAGTTGATACATCGCTTTAAAAGTAGATAATTTCCAACACGAATTGGAATTTAGGAATTAGAAGTCAGATTCGTTTTGAGTTTAAATTTTGAAGGTGGAATTTTGAATATGAAATATGAAAACGAAAAAAGAAATCGTAGAAAATTGGCTGCCTCGCTATACCGGTGTGGCACTCAAGTCGTTTGGGGAGTATATTCTACTAACCAACTTCGACAATTATGTACGCAAATTTGCCGAATGGCACAATGTAAAAGTGGATGGTGAAGATAAGGCCATGCTTAGTGCTACAGCAGAGGGAATTACGATTATTAATTTTGGAATGGGAAGCCCAAATGCCGCCACCATCATGGATTGCCTTACGGCCATCCAACCAAAAGCTTGTTTGTTTCTAGGAAAGTGCGGAGGGCTGAAAATGAAAAATAAATTGGGTGACTTGATCTTGCCAATTGCGGGCATTCGTGGAGAAGGGACATCCAATGATTATTTTCCACCCGAAGTTCCATCCTTGCCCGCCTTTGCTTTGCAAAAGGCAATATCCACTACCATTCGCGACTACAACCAAGATTATTGGTCGGGCACAGTCTACACCACCAACCGAAGAGTTTGGGAATGGGATAATGATTTTAAAGAATATCTAATTAAGGTTCGGGCGATGGCTATCGACATGGAGACGGCCACCATTTTTTCTACTGCTTTTTACAATGAAATCCCTGCGGGAGCATTGCTCTTAGTGTCCGATCAACCCATGATGCCGGATGGGGTAAAGACCGAAGAAAGCGACAAGACGGTGACCACCAATTATGTTGATTTGCATGTAAAGATTGGCATCGACTCATTAAAGCAATTGATCAACAACGGGATTACCGTGAAGCATTTGCAGTATTGAGAGGATAAAAATTATACTCTTTTCTCCGCTTACTAGAAGAGAGAGAAGTGTAAATAATTTATGGATCGTAAACTAAAAATTTAGGATTAACCTATCTCTAACTATCATTCTATGAAAATTTCTTTTTACTCCTTTCTCCTTTTCAGTATCGTTTTGGTATTGATGGGTTGTACCGCAAAAAAGAGTACTACAGATGCTGATCTTGCATTCATTAACGGTCGAGTGTGGACTGGCATGGATTCCGCCTCGTTCGCAGAGGCTGTTGCCGTAAAAGGGGACACTATTTTTCACGTAGGCACCACGGCTGCGATCAAAAAATCTATCGGGAAACAAACGAAAGTGATAGACCTTGATGGAAAATTATTAATCCCAGGCTTTAATGATGCCCACATTCATTTCTTAAGCGGATCAATTGGGCTTACCGAAGTTGACCTCACCGGAGCAAGCACAATCCAGGAGGTGGTATATCGGATCAAAACCTTTGCCAAAGAAAACCTAAATAAAAAATGGATCACCGGAAGAGGCTGGCAATACACAATGTTTAAGGGTGGACTTCCTACAAAAGAAATTCTAGATAGTGCGATCAGCAACCGTCCCGTTTATATTAAAGCCTATGATGGCCACAGTGCGTGGGGAAACAGCCCAGCATTAAAGCAAGCAAAAGTTGACAGGGAAACTAAGTTTGATGGATTTGGCGAAATCGTAAAATTCCCCAACGGAGAGCTAACCGGGGTATTCAAAGAAAAAGCAATGAGCCTTGTCAGCGATAATATTCCTGAGCTTACAAAGGCAGAACAACTGAACGCTCTTCGTAAAGGGCTAAAGCTTGCCAAATCATTGGGTATTACCAGTATCGCCAACGCCAGCGGCAACATTGCAGAATTTAATCTTTACAAAACGCTGTTGAACAACGGTGAACTTACGCTGCGAGTGGCAACGGCCTTCTCAGTTGATGGCAACATCTCACCAGAAGCAATAAAAATGTTCACTGCCTTGAAAGATAGTGTAGGCAATAATCCAAGATTGACGGCAAGAAATGTAAAGTTTGTATTGGATGGCGTGATCGAAGCACATACGGCTGGCATGCTGGAACCTTATAGTAACCTTTTGCCCGGAGAGAAGTCGCCCAACGGCACATTAAGTTTGCCACTGGAAAAATACGGAAGCCTTGTTACCGAATTTGATCAATTAGGTTTTCAGGTTTACACCCATGCGATTGGCGACCGTGCCGTGCGCGAAGCACTAAATGCGTACGAGCTTGCGTTAAAAACCAACGAAACAGTGCGCAGAAACCGAATCGAACACATCGAAACAATTTCTCCTGACGATCTTCCCCGATTTGCCAAACTTGGTGTGTTGCCTTCTATGGAACCTATCCACGCTGAACCCGGCAATGAGCCTTCAGTGTGGGAGAAAGGCGTAGGACAAAAACGTTTGCCGTACTCTTTTGCCTGGGCCTCCATATTAAAAGCTGGAGGACATCTCGTCTTTAGCAGTGATTGGCCAGCGTGCCTGAGCATCAATCCCATCCGTGGCCTGCATGTAGCCGTAACCCGAAAAAACACGAAAGGTGAACCTAATGATGGCTGGGTGTCTGAGCAAAAGATCTCTATTACAAAAGCCTTAATCGCTTACACACAAGGAGGCGCTTATTCTTCTTTTGAAGAAAGCTCAAAAGGAAAAATTGAAGTTGGTCAACTTGCAGATCTGGTTGTACTATCACAAGATCTTTTCACTATCGACCCCATGAAAACTTATGAAACAAGAGTGTTGATGACCGTATTCGATGGAAAAGTTATCTTTAATATCATAGACCAAAAATAATTGCTGCTGTTTCATTTCCTTCTTCTTAGTGGCTTAGTGCCTTCGTGGCAAACATAAAACGAGAGACTAATCTTTTTTCTCTTTGGCTAAATCTGAAAACAAGCTATTAAATACAGAAAGAATCAAACTAAACGCCAACGCCCACCAAAATCCGTCAACCGAAAACCCATCCACAAAATAATCGACCAGCAAAATCATGGAGGCATTGATTACAAGCAAGAATAGCCCAAGCGTAAGTACGGTGAGGGGAATAGTAAAAAGGATCAGAACGGGTTTCACCAGTACATTCACCACCCCTAGCACTAGCGCGACAACCAGAGCGGTGAAATAGCCATCCACTGAGACGCCTGGAAGAATATAAGCCGCCAGTACTACCGCCAACCCCGTTAATAAAAATCGTATGATCATGGGCTTTTAGAAGTCAAGCCATCTTAGAAGTTGAATTCATGTCAATAATCTCCTTTAGGTTATCTAACGCACGCTTTTCAGATTCCTCCACTTTGCCATCGGCATTCACGATATCATACATATCTGCATAGACTTTGTATTTCTGCGAAAAAGAAACCTTATCAAAGAACTTGAATGAAGCGCGAATTACATCTAAAATAATGGCATGATCTAAGGCGCGGTATTCAGTAACCGCTTTAGCAAATTTCTCGCGATAGTTGTTTTCATCGGGAAAAAGCTTTTTCATTTTACTTAAGATTACATGCTCTTCACTTGAGTGAATGGAACCATCCGAAATAGCCATGTGCACATACAAGAACAGCACAAAGTCATTAAAATATTTATGGAGAATCATAACCAAGGATTTGTTATTTTTTTCTAAACTCGTTGAATTGAAAGGCCACCTTAAATTATTGGTAGCCAAAGGTACAAAAGTCCTTAAAATTGTAATAACTGCTTAGTTCTTCTCCTTATTATTAAAAGATTAAAAGATTTCATCTAAGCCCAGAAAAATTTTAAAATGCATGCCTCCCAATGATAAAAGTAGTTTAATTTTCTTGGAAGCGTTACCTTGTGAGGCCTCAATCCTTGTATTTAATGAAAAAAATAAGTCGGATTATCAACTATTTATTTCTTAGCGTAATCGGGCTGGCTGCGACAGCTACCATTGGATTGCTCCTGTATTATCAGTCCCTCTACACCGTTACACCTCCTCCACCTGGCGTAAATGTTGTTCAATATCTCACCCCTACTACTTCCTTAATTGATAAACCAATATTCTTACCTGTTCCTAAAGAAATAATTTGGGCAAATAGCCATTTTAGTTTAGAAAACTCACTTCACTTTTCTTCCCCTAAAGAAGATGCTGGAGCAATTAGCAAAATGCTAGCCAATCGTTTGCATCGAAAGGTGCTCTACGCTTCAAGTGGGAACATGCTCTTTGTCAAGAATGAAAAGCTTCCAGAACAAGGATACCGTTTATCCATTCAGCCGAACAACATTCGAATTGAATATTCTGACAAGGCTGGCTTGTTTTATTCTTTAACCACTTTAAAACAACTAGCATCGCAGAGCCACCTGCTATTGCCGTGCTTACAAATTGAAGATCAACCTGATTTGAAAATCAGAGGCGCTATGCTTGATATCAGCCGCGGAAAAGTTCCTACGTTGGAGACCCTTTACAGCATGGTCGATTTTCTTGCTGACTTAAAATACAATCAACTTCAATTGTATATAGAAGGATTTTCGTTCGGGTACCTTTCTTTCAAAAACTTATGGGAGAAAACTGAAACCCCATTATTACCTGCAGAAATCCGCCAGCTCGATGCCTATTGCAAAGAGCGATTTATTGAGTTGGTACCCAACCAAAATTCATTGGGTCACATGCAAGCTTGGCTTGCTACCGATCAGTTTAAAGATCTTGCCGAATGCCCAGAAGGCTATAAACTACTTGGACTGATAGAAATGAAATCTACCATTTCACCAACCAACCCGAAAAGTTTAGCACTGGTGAAGCAAATGAGCCGTGATCTCTTACCTAACTTTACTTCGAATAAATTCAACGTCAATCTTGATGAGCCTTTTGAATTAGGGAAATGCAAGGAGCGAAAAATTGACAACCCACTTGAAGTTGCCAACTTATACCTGGACTATGCTAAACAACTTGATGCCTTTATTAAAAGCGAAGGAAAAGAAATGATGATGTGGGGCGATTTGGTATCAAGAAGCCCGAAAATCATCCCAGAAATCCCAAAGGACATCACGCTATTGGAATGGGGCTATGAATCGTTCCATCCTTTCAATAAAATATGTCCTGAATACCAAAAGGCAAAATTACATTACTTAGTTTGCCCGGGTACAAGTTCATGGTCAAGTTTCACAGGCCGCACCGACAACATGATGGCCAATGTGGAAAATGGGATAGACAATGGAATTCAATTTGGAGCGGACGGAATGTTGATGACGGATTGGGGTGACACACCGCATCTTCAATATTTAACTGTCAGTTATGCGGGATTTGCTTATGCTGCGGCCTTAAGTTGGAATTACAAAAGTAAAAATCAAGTAAGCCTCGGTAACTACTTGTGCAAACTTGCCTTTAAAGATTCTTCAAATCAAATGGGTAAGGTGGTAATGGACTTAGGTCGATACAATCAATTCGAGGAATTTCCGATGATTTCAGGAACCACCACCAGTATGGGCTATCGTTTTGGGATAATTGACAAAACGATAGTGAATGCTGTTAATAAAAAGATTGGGAAGGGGATTTCCGAGTTGCTCCCTTATGACGATGACCTTAAGGCTCGGCTGGCTAATAATTTTGCTCATCCCACTGTTTATAACACCAAGGCCATTTTAGATTTTGTTGACAACCTGGAAGGACAACTCAAGCGAGTTCATCTAAACCTACCCGATAGTGCTGTTGTAATTGCCGAGTACCAAAACTCAATTCGGATGATTCGGCTTGGCGCAAAGCTTAAGGAATACAACAATTATCACCTCGAACGAAAAAATGAAGAAAACAAAATCCTTTTGACCGAAATGAAAACGCTCTGCAAGACGATAATGCAGGAACATGAAAAATTGTGGATGATGCGGAACAAACGGAGTGGCCTTGACGAAAGTTTGCAGTCGTTCAGCAAACTGGAAAAGCAAATTGATGAGCAACTTATCTTGTTAAAGTCGTCTGTCATCACACAATGGATGAAACGAATCTTTGAAAAAATAACAAGTGTGGCAGCGGTGTTGTACTTGAAATAAGAAGTATTCGTTACTTTTATAGCGAAAAAATTATATGATTTTTTTTCGGTTATTTTTAATGGCATCAAAATATTTCAATTAAAATACCTTTGGCTATGTTAATTTGTTATTCTCTGATCGAAAGCTGACTTTATCTGATTATACGGAGTGTTTTCCCTCACCCTTTGGTGTGGAAATTTGATGACGTAAGGGTATTAGGTCAAAGAGTTATCACGATTTGGTTGTGGAATACTCAGACTAAAAAGTCCAGATAAATCGGAAAAGTAGAAGCACCTTACAAGTCCGTCCTTTGTTTTGTTGTCCTCAACAATACCATGAATAGTAGATGACCTTCATTCTAGGCGAAAACTAGGGTAAGATCTAGGATATTTAACAGGCTTAAAAATATAATCGAACGGATCATGACTTTGTTTTCAATGACCTTTGAGCTGGACACATAGAAATAGCATTGCCCAAATTCCAAATTGCATTCTATCAAGCAAGTGGTGTTACATATTTCGTTGAAGGGGTCTTCAACGCCTCGCGCACCCATCGTCCGCGCTCTTCGGCTATCCTGCGTACTTCCAACCGTTCTTTGTTGCACGGACCATCGCCATTGATCACGCGCTTAAATTCTTCCCAGTCGGGTTCGGTATAATCCCACTTTCCGGTTTCGGTATTCTTCTTCAACAACGGATCGGGAATGGTAAAGCCAAGTTCCCAAATTTTTGGCACATACATATCAAGGAATTGATTGCGCATCTCATCGTTAGTGCCCATCTTCACCTTCCAGCGCATCAGCACTTCGGTATGTGCTGAAATTTTATCGCTTGGCCCAAAGAAGTGCATCATCGGTGGCCACCACCGGTTGAGTGCCTCTTGAAACATGTCGTGTTGTTTTTGCGTGCCGCTGGCGAGGTAGATGACACAGTGATGGCCATATTTTAAATGAAAAGATTCTTCTGCGCAGATACGATCCAGGGCACGGCAATATGGGCCATAACTTCCCTTCGCGTTCGCTAATTGATTGACAATCGCGCCTGCATCCACAAGCCAGGAGATAAAACAGCAGTCTGCCCAAGTGAACGTGGGGTAATTGAAGATATTGGAATATTTGGATTTGCCTGTAATTAAATCATCGATCATTTGCTCACGCGGTTTGCCCAACGTTTCGGCAGCACTATAAAGCAACTGCGCATGGCCAACTTCATCTTGTACCTTTGCCATCAGCGACATTTTTCGCTTAAATCCAGGGGCTCTGGTAATCCATGTTCCTTCCGGCAATGCCCCGATAATTTCACTGTGGCCGTGCTGCTCAATCATGCGGATCAGTTGCTTGCGGTAAAGCTTCGGCATCCAATCGGAAGGCTCAATTTTTTCACCTCTCGCAATGCGGGCTTCAAAGGCTTCCAATAAAATCGGATCTTCAGTGGCAAGACTGTCAGTTTTTATTCCTTCAAAAGTGTTTCCTCCTCCGTACATGGTTTTGTAAATTAATCAAGCAAAGTTAAGCAAAAGAGATGTTATAAAAATCGATTGACGATCTTGTCGGTTCAGCGACATTGCTAATCACAGACATCAGTTATCTTTGGTAAAAAAACTCATGAAAAATATTTTGTTAATAATGCTTGTCTTCTTGGCATTCCTTCGGATTGGAAATGCCCAAACTTCACCGAAAGGATTGATGGTTGGCGAGGAAGCGCCAGATTTCACGGCTACCGATCAGTATGGAAAAAAAGTGAACTTAAAATCGCTGTTGAAGGAAGGCCCTGTGGTGCTTGTTTTTTATCGTGGTGAGTGGTGTCCGTTCTGTAATAAGTACTTGAAGCAATTAGAGGACTCGTTGCCATTGATCTCGCAAAGAGGTGCCAAGGTGTTAACCGTTTCCCCTGAGAAAGCCGAGAACATTGCTAAAACAGTCAAGAAAACCAGGGCCAGTTATTCTGTTCTTCATGATGAAGGCATGAAAATAATGAAGGCGTATGATGTGGCTTATCCGGTAGATGAGAAGACTATTCTCCGCTACAAAAGAGCAGGTATTGATTTGCAATTTGCAAACGGAGATAATGGGGCTAGTCTTCCCGTGCCTGCGGTCTATATCATTTCTACCACAGGCAAGATTACCTATCGCTTTTTCAATTGGGATTATAAAATTCGTGCAAGCGTGAAAGCAATCTTACAGAGTTTATAAAATCTCAATGCAATTATTCATACTTCAACGTATTCACGGGATTGGTCATTGCTGCTTTTAAGGTTTGAGTGCTTACGGTGAGCAAAGCAATCAGAATTGCTGCTATTGCGGCAAGCCCATACCATAACACATTCATGGCAATGTGGTAAGCAAATGAATTTAGCCATTTGCTCATGAGCATCCACGCTATCGGCCAGGCGACCACGTTGGCAATTAGGATTAGCATGACGATCTCCTTTGAAAGTAAGCCAAGAATATTTGTAACAGAAGCACCCAACACTTTCCGGATTCCAATTTCTTTAATTCGTTGAAGGGTGTTGAAGGTGGCCAGCCCGAACAAACCTAGCGCTGCAATAAAAATAGCTAGCCCGGAAAAAATGGCGAAAAGTTGATTTTCCTTTTGCTCCGATTCGTAAAGCTTTTTGTAGCGATCAGAAGTGAATTGATATTCAAATGGACGTATTGGCAAAAACGATTTCCAGATTTTTTGCAGGTGCTCTAGGCCTTCCTGAAAGTTATTTCCGGCAATCTTCACCGTAAGATAGTTATAGTACGATTGTTTCACCGGGAGGAAGATCATGGGCACGATACGCTGGTGCAATGATTCAAAATGGAAATCATTGACCACGCCAATCAATTTTCCGGTGACACCACCATATTGAAATTCTTTGCCAACGACTTCCTCATTTGATTTCCAACCCAATGCTTTTACCGCGGCTTCATTTACTACGTAGGCCAGCGAATCGTCCGTTTTTATGTTCCTAGAAAAATCCCGGCCGGCCGAAAAACGTATTCCATAGGTGTTAAAAAATTCATAATCCGCGCTGATCATTTTTAACGTAATCGAGGAGGGAATCAATTGACCGTCCTGAACGAGCGAGGCTCCGCTGCTGTCTAACAGCCTCCCCGTAGGTATCCTTGAACTTCGCACCGCATTTTTAATCGTGGATGATTTAGTTAGCTCGTTATAGAAGGCATCATAATTCGGTCCGAGTTCACGGTAGTAAGGAAGCGTAACCAGTCGATCTTTATCAAAACCTAGCTTGGCATTGTTCATAAAATTTAGCTGCTGTGTCGTGACCAACGTGGCGATGATGAGCACAATGGAAATTGCAAATTGCATGACTACCAATATTTTTCGTGTTCCTCCTTTCCCCTGAATGGAGCCTTGCTGGCCTTTCAAAACCAGTGCGGGGTTAAACGATGAAATCACAAAGGCAGGGTAAATCCCTGCTAAGAATCCCACTACGAGTGCAAAACCTATCAAGCCTAAGGAGAGCGGCCAATTTTCTATGAATTGTAACGTAAGATGTTTCCCCGTGAATTGATTGAGCCAGTTTAAGGTAATCCAGGCAAACCCGATGGCAAGAACCAATCCAAAGAAAGAAATTAGAATCGATTCACTTAAGTACTGCCCTATTAACTGGTTTCGAAATGCTCCTACTGCTTTCCGAAGCCCAACTTCTTTGGCACGGGTAGTCGCTCTTGCCGTTGAGAGATTGACAAAATTAAAACAGGCGATGAGCATGATGAATAAGCCTATCACGGCCATCATGAGTACGTTGTTACTATTCCCACCGACTTCAATTTCATCATCGAGGTGCGAGCGAAGATGAATGTCTTGAATATTTTGAAGATATAGTTTGGTGGTCTTGGACGCAATAAAATCAGCGGGCACTCCGAAATTGGCTTTGGCGTAAGAGCCGTAATGTTTATCAAGAAAGGAAGGAAATCGCTCTTCTATCTTTTTTGGATCCGTGCCTTGTGCCAATACAATATAGGTGCTGAATGCATTATTTCCCCAATTTGTTTCTAGTCCTTTGCGACCATAGACGGTGCTATCGTTAAGTGTGCTGAACGAGATAAGAAAGTCAGGGTGCCAATGCGATTGATCGGGGAAATTTTTGAAGACCCCGATTACCTCTAAATCCAATTTTTGCCCACCTTTTAGTTGCTTGCCAATAACCTTTGTAGTTCCAAAATATTTTTTAGCGGCACTTTCCGAAAGCATTACCGTCTGTGGTCTTTCCAGGGATTTTTGTGGATCGCCACTGACCACATTGATATCCAAAATCTTAAAAAGGTCTGGTTCAGCAACAAAGACATTCGGTTCTGTAGAAATTTTTGTGCGTTCGCCATTTTCTTCAATCGCCATGACGATGGAATATTCCAGTGTGCGCGCCATTAATTCAACTTCACCAAAATCATTTTTTACCAAAGGCCCGATTGGCGGGGCGATCGCAGCGAGGTGAAGGTTGGAAGTTCCATTTCGACTAAAGAATTCGCGCGTAATGCGGTAGGTTCTGTCCGCTTTTGAGTGATAGCGGTCGTAACTTAATTCGTCTTTTGTGAATAGATAGATCAACACTGCAGAGGTCAAGGCTAATGCCAAACCAAGAACGTTGATGGTGGATGTTAGGCGGCTGCGCAAAATAGCTCGTAGGGCAACTTTCAGGTAGTTTTTTATCATCGTAAAAGGAGTTAACTGTTGTGACATTCAAAAGTTGCAGTAATGACAGTTTATTTTGCCAAGGGTTGCACGATAATGGTCTTGCCTTCGTTACTTCCTGGCCGTTACCGAGTATTTCCCTGAAGACACGCGCATCACGCGACCGGGCAAGGTGGCTTCGCCTTATGGATAGAAATGAATCCTAAGATTGATGCGTATAAATTGCACAAGCGTGCGTTGAAGCACAATATCGGAATTGCTCCTGGCCATATTTTTTCTGCCCAGGCCAATTTAAAAATTATTTCAGGTTGAGTTATGGCCTTCCTTGGAGTGAAAGAGTAGAGGAGGGGATCAAAACATTGGGTGAATTGGTGAAGAAGGGGGTTTGAACTGGATCCTGTTTCCTTGTTTCTTGTCGCTAGTCGCTAGAATCTAGCATCCAGAATCCTGAACTGAGAATCCTGAACAAAAACTTTTCGTTAGCCTTTGGGGTTGTTATCTTTGAATACTAATTAATTAATACACAAAATAAATTCTTATGGCCTTTACACTTCCAGCACTTCCTTATGCATTCAATGCATTGGAGCCACACATTGATGCACGCACGATGGAAATCCATCACGGTAAGCATCACAACGCCTACGTTACTAATCTCAATAATGCTGTTGCGGGTAAGCCCGAAGAGAATATGAGCATTGAAGAGATCTGCGCCTCGATTTCAAAGCACCCGGTTGCCGTACGCAACAATGGTGGCGGTCATTATAACCACAGTCTATTCTGGACAATCATGGGACCTAATGCAGGTGGTGTACCAACCGGTGCGTTGGCTGATGCCATCAATGCTGCTTTCGGAAATTTTAATGAGTTCAAGACCAAGTTTGGTGCCGCGGGTGCAGGTCGCTTTGGTTCGGGATGGGCTTGGTTGATCAAAGATAGCTCAGGTAAGCTAGCGATTACGTCTACGCCCAATCAAGATAATCCTTTAATGGATGTTGCCGAAGTGAAAGGCACGCCACTGCTCGGATTAGATGTGTGGGAACATGCCTACTATTTGCATTACCAAAACCGCAGGCCAGATTATATCGTTGCCTTTTGGAGTGTCGTTGATTGGTCAGCGGTGGCGAAGAGGTTCGCGAAATAATCTCCTGAAGAACTAGTTCCAAATTGTCCCGGGTTTAAGCTCAAAAAATATGCACTAGACGAAACCGTCTGGTGCATATTTATTTCATTACCCTTGTTGCTGGAATCCAAGTTATAAAAACTGAACTAGAATGATCTATGTTCAGGTTTATCTTAGCTTATGGAGGCCAAAATTCTGAGCCCTAAAAAAGAAGGCAATGAGATGTACGATCTCAATGATGACCTATTACCTATCCTGAAAGGATAACGAGCAATTAATTATTGCATCGATGTTTCTGAAAATGTTTTCGCAGTAGTTATTTACAACGATGGCTTTTTTTATCACCTTGCCGAAAGAAAGATTTAGCCGATAGGGTGTTAAACGCTTGATCCAAAAAATGAAAAAATATCCTCTTGTTTTTATGCTGTTGTTTATCTCCTTATTTGGATTTTGTCAGTCGTCAAAATTCAACTTTAAGATCAGAACAATTACGGCTGGCATTACCCTTGCTAATTTGGCCGATACCATCACTGTTCTCGAGGCAGTTAATTTTCTTAAGCAAGCCAGAGACAAGTATGTGAAATTAGGATATGAAGTTCAGACCATCAGGATCGTTACACAGAATCTGCACGAATACTTGGGCGAAAGGACTTATGAAGAAGCGATTCCTTCCTTGATAAAATTTGATCGCATCGCGCAACGCGAAGATATTCCGTTGGCCATTGGGGAAATATTACCCAGCAATCGATACGATACAGGTATTGCTGTCTGGGCTGTCAAGCTGATTGAAAAAACCGAGATGATCAACTTTAGTTTACCAATCTCTTCCCAAACACAAGGCTTGCTACCCAATTCGATTAAAGCCGCTGCTGAGATTACGGTTGCGATTTCAAAAAATAGCAAGGGCGGAGAAGGGAATTTTAGGTTTACGGCTTCGGCCAATTGTCCGGCTGGGATTCCTTTTTTTCCTGCGGCTTATCACAAAGGAAGAAACAGTTTTGCGATTGGGTTGGAGTCACCTCCAATTTTGAAGGAAGTATTTGAGCATTCGGATTGGAGCAATGCAAAACAAAATCTGAAAAGTGAATTGGAGAATCAGCTTAAGCCTGTCGAATCCGTAGCCGATTGGATTTCAAAATTAACCGGATGGCAATACGATGGAATAGATACTTCTCCGGCCCCCGGCTTAGATGCCAGCATTGGCGAGGCGATAGAAGCGTTGACCAATCAACCTTTTGGTGAGCCTTCAACTCTTCGTGCTTGTGCGTTGATTACGGAGACGATCAAAAACCTAAGTTTAAAAACATGTGGCTATTCTGGCCTCATGTTGCCCGTAATAGAAGATAAAACGTTAGCCCAACGGGCAATGGAACATCACTACACGGTTAAAGAATTGCTTTTGTTCTCATCGGTGTCAGGTACAGGTTTGGATGTCATCCCCTTGCCGGGAAATACCTCCCTTAACACCATCGAAAATATCTATTTCGATGTGGCTGCCTTATCATTGAAATATACAAACAAAGCATTATCTGCCCGACTCTTCCTAATTCCCGGTAAAGGAGTTGGTGATTTGGTTGAGTTTGAGAATCCGCATTTAACGAAAGCAGTGGTGATGAGTGTGGAGTAAGAGAATTGATTTGTCAGGGCTCGTATCCCCTGCAGTATTTTGGAAAAATGGTGTGCTTCAAAACCTTACTGACGGCACTACGGATGCAAAAGGTTATTCGATAGCGCAAGTAGGGAGTGATGTCTATGTAGCAGGGGCAGAAAATTTGGTGGCAAAGTATTGGAAGAATGGAGTGGCCGTCAACTTAACAGATGGCACAACCCAATCGGAGGCTTTTTCTATTGCCATAAAGGGAAATGATATATATGTGGCAGGATATGAAGGCAACAATGCAAGATATTGGAAGAACGGAGTAAGCCTGAGTTTTTCAGATGGAGGCACCAATGGTGTGGCGGTTGATATCATCGTAAAATAATGGTGAATATTTCATGGTTCGTGTCGGCACGAACCATGGCCTTCGACCGATTGCGGTAAAGGGTCAGAAGTCATCCCCTTGCCGGGGAATACCTCCCTGCATAGATTGCGATGTTGTTGCCTTGTTGTTGAAATATATTAACAAAGTCTTGTCTGCCAGACTCTTCCTAATTGCCGGTTAAGAGTTGGTGATTTGGTTGAGTTTGAGAATCCGCATTTAATTAACGAAAGAAAAAGGCAAACTTTTAGATGGTTTACCAGTTCGCCTTGCCGATAAGTGCTTATCTTATTGCGTCAAAAAAGGGCAATCTTGTACTGTTATAGCTAAAAAAAGCGCATTTTCCTAGTCTATCAAAAAAAATTTAATTTTTTATTTTTTTTTAATGCAAACGTTTCCTAATTTTGGTCATCCAATAACTGGTCGACCAATTTATGAAAAACGGTTTTATAACGAATCTTAAAGAAATAGTTGTAGAGACACCAGCGGACAAGATTATTAAACAAATCCGCGGGCTTATATCATCGGGGCAACTCAAAGCGGGAGATCGCTTGCCCTCCGAACGGATGATGAGCGAACGTTTTGGAGTTGGCCGAACCTATGTGAGGGATGCCATAAGAAAGCTTGAATTTTATGGGATTTTGAAAACCCTTCCACAAAGCGGCACGGTCGTTTCTGGTCTAGGTATTACTGCCTTGGAGGGTCTTATTACGGATGTGCTTCAATTGAATGAAAAAGATTTTAACTCGCTAGTAGAGACCCGCGTCTTATTGGAAACCAATTCGGCCTACATTGCTGCAACCAGAAGATCTGAAGAAGCTCTCATTTCAATAAGGAAAGCATTAAATGCTTATGAGATGGCGGTTCTCGATGGAAAGCAATCTGTTGAGGAAGACTTAATGTTTCACCTTAAAATTGTAGAAGCTACCAACAACTCAGTGCTATTATCATTAATGATGATTGTAACGCCAGATATTTTATCATTTTTTACTCAAAATAAGGTCTGTTCGGGTAATCGACCACTATCCGCGCTAAAAGAACATCATGAAATCTTGAGCCACATCGAAAATGGAGATGCCGATAAAGCCAAAGAATCCATGAGGAATCATTTGGATGATATTTTGAATTTTAAAATAACCAACTCTAGCAGCCAATGAGTAGAATGAAAAGAAAAGAATAAAAAAAATGGATTAGCAAAGTGCTAATCCATTAGCAGGATTGAAACAGCAGTTGCTTCGCAAAAAACTTTCTGCTGTTACTCAATTACCGTTATTTACAAAGATAAATATAATTCCAGCCTTTGTCAATGTGGTTTAGCGCGTCCTGCGGCTATAAATACCTATTACCTAATATTTTAACCTTCAAACCTATGGATAATATAGTACGTATTATTGGAAAAACGATTTTATCGTGTTGGCTTTCAGTGGCATTCATGGTTCTTTCTCACTTGACAGTGGCTCAAGATTTACATAAAATTAGCGGGGTAATTATTGATGAAAACAACAGCTCCATTCCCGGAGTTTCAATTGTTGTCAAGAATACAAATCGGGGCACGGTTACTGATGCCGATGGAAAATATACAATTGATGTTGGCAGCAATGAGACAATCGTCATCTCCTCTATTGGATATAAGACCCAAGAAGTTGCAGTTGACAGCAGGTCAATTATTGATGTGTCTCTAACACCAGATACCAAATCACTTGAGGAAGTGATTGTGGTTGGATATGGAACCATGACGAAAAGTCATCTTACAGGAGCAGTGGCGAAAGTTACCAATGAGAAGTTGGATCAAATTCCGCTATCCAGGATTGATGATGCATTAACTGGCCAGCTATCTGGGATAAATGTTCAGCAAACAAATCCGGCTGCAGGTGAGGCGCCCAAAATCAATGTACGCGGATTTGGAACAATTACAGGTTCATCCGATCCTTTAATTGTAGTTGATGGCATTGTGGTGGGCAGCGATTATTTGGCAAGTATTAGTATGAATGATGTGGAGTCTGTTGAAGTGCTAAAAGATGCTGCTTCAGTCTCCATTTATGGATCAAGAGGGGCAAACGGCATAATAATGATTACCTCTAAAAAAGGAAAGGCGGGTGCCACCCGATTTAGCTACAGCAGTTATGTGGGTTCCAAATCTGTTCCCAGAACCAACATACTGAGTACGGTAGGCTCTTGGTCAGATTATGTGAGGGCAAATAATAATGGTGAACTCACGGATCAAATGAAAGCAGTAACTCGAATGGGCACCAATACGAATTGGGAAAAAGTGATGATGGATGGAGGATTGATAAATAATCATGCACTTTCTGCTTCTGGTGGTAGTGAAAACACAAAATTCAATGCATCGATGAGTTACATGAACGATGCGGGCGTTTTGTTGACCGATAATTTTTCGAAGTTGAATTTTCGGTTGAACCTTGACACCAAAATTGGTAAAGGATTAGAGTATGGCATTATGCTAAACCCTTCTTATAGTAATCAAAGACGTTTTCCTATTGGTTTGCAAGATGCGATTCGCCAATCGCCTTGGCTTCCTATTTATCTGGATCAAAATTCAATTCAGTATGTCAATCGCTTAAATTATGGTGGTGCATACGCCAATGCTCAGGTAGGAGACTATGCCGTGGAGCGAATGTTTGACAACTGGGATTTGGTTAACAACGTACCAACGGCAAAAGGAGGAACCTCTATTGTACCTACAGGAAATACCAATCCCTATGCCATGGTAGTGGAGCAACATAACAACAAGTATGAAACAAAATTTTTTGCTAACACCTACCTCAAAGTGAAATTAATGAAAGGGCTTTACTATAAAGCTACACTAGGGGGTAATTTCAGATATACCGAATACAAAAACTGGACAGGAACAAAAGCAACCCAGAAGGGCGCTAGTGGTACTTCGGCAAACTTTAATACGGATAATGAAATACACATGGTTACGGAGCACACGCTTAACTATAATAAGGATATAAATCGACATAGCATCACTGCTGTGGCTGGCTACGCTATGGAAACTTGGCATGAGAAACTCTCATACATAACGGGCGTAGGCTATCAGTCAGATCTTGTTCAGACAATAGGTACCAACAATGTTGGTTCTGGTGGTGCCTATACCAATGAAAATAAGGAAACACTCATTTCGTATTTGGGTAGGGTGAACTATGCCTACGCAGATAAATATCTGGTGTCATTAAGTGCACGAACGGATGGGAGTTCAAAGTTTGGTCCGAATAACAAATTCGGATTCTTTCCAGCAGTTTCTGCAGGTTGGAGGATTTCGCAAGAAAACTTTTTAAAGAACAGTCGGGTTATTTCTGACTTAAAATTTCGATTAAGCTACGGAACAAGCGGCAGCAATTCTGGAATTGGCAGGTATGCCGCTTTGGGTATAATGAGTCAAAGTGGAGCGGTGTTAAACGGCAATGTGGCTACGGGCTATAATCAGCTGAATATCGCAAACCCCAATTTGAAATGGGAAAAATTAGTGGAAATAAATCCGGGTTTGGATGCGGAATTCTTTAGTGGCCGATTTGGGTTGTCGTTCAATTATTACGATAGAGTGAATAATGGTTTACTTTTAAATCAGCCAATTCAATCCACCAGTGGATTTCAAACAGCCCTTGTGAATTTAGGTAAAGTAGATAACAGAGGGTTTGAGATAGATATTAACACCAAAAATGTTGTAAGTGGTAAATTTTCATGGACTTCTGTGGCAACGGTGACCCGTAATAAAAATACGCTCTTAAGTTTACCGGGCGCAAACGGTTTGATCTCTACGGTGGATTCAAAGCGACCTGCTCAATGGATAGCAAAGGAAGGAAATCCTATCTCATCGTTCTACGGTTATGTAGCGACAACGCCTGTTGACCCCAAGTATCTTGTAAATGCATATTATCCTATTGGCGCTAACGCTCGCGATGTCTATGTCAAAGACTTAAATGGAGATGGGGTGATAACGACTGCCGATCAAAAGATATTGGGCTCACCTTATCCTAAAATAATTTGGAGCCTCACTAATAATTTTAAGTATGGGAATTTTGATTTCAGTTTTATGTTTCAAAGCTCGCAAGGAGCAAAAACCAGAAATATCGACCCGCAATATCTAGACAATCAGTTTTCGATAAACATGGTCCCGAATGGTTCGTTTCCTGATGCTGCTCTTGTGCAACAAAAGATTTTTACGGATCAGCAGATAATGAATGCCTCTTACCTAGCCTTGCGAAACATTAATTTGGGGTACAAACTTCCAAAAAGCATAACAGCGAAATTTCATTTGAGGCAGGCCCGATTGTATGTGGCAGCCCAAAATTTGCTATACATCAAAGGAAAAGGATATATTGGATATAATCCAGAAGGAATATATGAATCAAGTGGTACCGCTAATACTCCACTAACTTACGGATATCAGAGAGGTGCAGCACCTATCTATAGGACTATTTCTGCAGGTATCAATCTCGAATTTTAAAATTTTATAAAAATGAAAAATTTACGAAAAATACTATTTCTGTTGAGTGCCATTGTGTTCACTACAGCTTGTGAAAATCAATTGTATTTAACGCCAATTTCGGGTGTCAGTACAACTGCTTATTTCACTACTCCAGACCAGGTGAAAACGGGCGTCATTAATATTTATAACGGTCTTCAAGCTGTTCCTTTACGTGAGTTTGCGATGACAGAAATGAGGTCGGACAACACTAAGACAAACCTATCGGAAGGAGATTACGCCCAACTTCAAAACCTGGCCGTTCAGCCCACGAATTCAGTTATTACCTTGTATTATTCGGCATGTTACAACGTGATTTTCAGATGCAATTTGGTGCTTCAATATCTAAATGTTGTAACCGTGGCTGCAGATCGTACCCAATATGAGGCAGAAGCTCGATTTTCAAGAGGCCTTTCTTACTTTAATCTGGTACGTGCTTTTGGAGGTATTCCCTTGATCGATAAAGTATTGACCCCCAGTGAAACCTACACCTATGGACGAGCAACTGAAACTGACATTTATAATTTTATCATCGCAGATTTAACCTTTGCAAAAGATAACCTAACGGCACGTGCTGGGGTGGAAGAAGGCCGAGCCACATTGGGTGCTGCTTCTGCATTATTAGCAAAAGTATATCTCACCAATGGCAGATATACCGATGCCAAACCGCTATTGGATGGACTAATTGCAAACACCGACTATGCCATGATGGCAAAATACCACGATGTGTTTTACACCAAGCGAAATAAAGAAATCATTTTTTCTATCGAATATATCAATGATAATCCTGCAGAAAGTGAGGATTTTTCTTTAGAGATGACGAGCAAGGGTGTAGCCAGGGGTTTAAATTATCCAACAAATGATTTCAGAGCAGCCGTTACCCCAGCTGACCTTCGGATTGCGGATTTATACAATGCCAAAAGTCCTGCAGAAGTAGGTAAATACATATCAAGTTCGGTCAACGCAACGTATGGCGGAAATGACTGGATCGTGTTACGCTTGGCCGATGTGTTGCTCATGCAAGCAGAAGCAATCTTGGCAGGAAATAATGCAACAAATGACTTGACGGCTATCGCTGCCTACAATTTGATTAGGAATCGCGCTGGCTTGAGTCAATTGCCCACAGATGGTACAGGCACACTGACCAAACAAATGCTTTCAGATGAGCGCAGGGTTGAATTGTCATTCGAGGATCATCGGTTTTATGATTTAATCCGATTTGGGATGGCCGAAACGGTGCTATCGGCTTTTGCCACCGCATCAGGTTTTACATTCACGCCTACAGCATTATTGTTGCCGATTCCACAACGAGAGATTAACACAAGCTTTGGTGCACTTGCACAAAATCCTGGCTATTAAAAGAACGGGAAAGGTCGTTGGATTTTATTGAAAGATGAGTATTGTTTAGGGTGAGGGAAAACTGCCCCGGTTTTTTCCGGGGTAGTTGACCTTCAAAAGTTAGTTTTACTTTTTCTAAAATTTTATTTTTTGAATAAGATGGTAAGGACATTTTTAAAAATATTGAAATGAAGGCAAATAAATTTAGTTTGGTTCTTGCGATAACTTGTTTGTCCGCATCTTCGCAAGTGCTTGGCAATACTATCGTTCGAAATATTGAAGAATTGAATAAGGCCGTGGCAATAGCTCAACCAGGTGACAAGATTACCATGGCATCGGGCATTTGGAAAAATGTTGAAATTCTTTTCGAAGCGCACGGAACAAAGGAGAAACCCATTGAACTGATTGCAGAAAAACCAGGAGAAGTAATTATTTCTGGGTTGTCAAATCTTAGCCTGGCAGGAGAGTATCTTATTGTAACGGGTTTGGTTTTTAAAAATGGCCATACACCCACGGGGGAGGTCATCTCCTTTCGAAAGGACAAGAAGACCATAGCGAATTATTGTTCGGTTACGCAATGCGTTATTGATAATTTTAACAATCCTGAACGTTTCGAAGTTGATTTGTGGGTGGCGCTGTATGGGAAGCACAATAAATTTGAATTCAACAGTCTGATTGATAAACGGAATGTAGGAGTAACGATGGCTATACGATTAGATACGGAAGGCAGTCGGGAAAATTATCATCGAATTGCCAACAATTATTTTGGCCCGCGTGAAAATCTGGGATCGAATGGTGGTGAAACTCTTCGATTAGGGACTAGCCATTATTCACTTTCAAATTCTAATACAGTTGTTGAATACAATTACTTTGATCGGTGCAATGGTGAGCATGAAATCATTTCCAATAAGTCGGGAAATAATATTTTCAGAAACAATGTTTTTTATGAATGTGTAGGAACCTTGACGATGAGACATGGGAAATATACATTGGTGGAGAATAATTATTTTCTCGGAAATGGAGTGTTGAACACGGGCGGAATTCGCGTCATCAACGAATACCAGACGGTTCGACATAATTATTTATCCGGCTTAACGGGCTTTCGTTTTCGAGGTGCCTTAGTGGTTATGAATGGGATTTATAATTCTCCAATCAACCGATACAATCAGGTGGTTGATTCTAAGATTGATAACAATCTTGTTGTGAATTGTGACTACATCCAATTATGTGCAGGCAGTGACGCTGAACGAACTGCACCTCCTGTGGGCACAAGTTTTTCAAACAATGTGTTTATGAGCAACACCACAAAAGATCCATTTACCATCTACGATGATATTTCCGGAATTTCTTTCAAGAACAATTTTATTAATTCGGATGCCATACTTCCAATTAAGTCTGGATTTGAGAAGGTAGCCTATGCGACTCACAAAAATGCAAATGGATTAGAAGTTCCCAGCGACAAGCTTTTAAAGAAGATTGGTTTTGAAAACGTAGAGTTGCCAGTAAAGCTTGACCAAACCGGTGCCAGTTATTATCCAAAAGTTGGAAAGACGAAAACATTTGGCGAAGGAAAATCAATTCAGGTAGTTCCCGGTACCAATACCATTTTAACGGCACTTGAAAGTGCTGAGGCAGGCGATATCCTTGTTCTGAAAAATGGTGGCCAATACGTACTGACTAAAGATGTCCCGTTGTATAAACCGATAACGATTAAAGCATTAGCTGGAGAAAAGGCAATCATTCAATCTTCTAAAGCGGGCTTCTTTAAAATTGAAAATGGAGGTAGCCTGGAATTAACCAATATTAAATTTGATGGAGCCGAATCGCCAGATATGTCCGGCAATCGAGTTATCAGCACCAGCAAATATTCCATGAATAAAAATTACAAACTCTTCATTCGGGATTGCGATGTGGTGAATATGAATATCAATTATTCGTTTGACTTTTTTAAAATAGCGCAGCATACTATGGCCGATTCTATTTTAGTAGAGAACTCCACTTTTAAAAACATAACCGGTAATATTTTTTCGTTTGATAAGGAGCCTGAAGATCTAGGCATTTACAATGTTGAAAGCATGACGATTACTAATTGCCGTTTTGAAAATGTGCAAGGCGTGGTTGCCAATATTTATAGAGGTGGCACGGATGAAAGTACTTTTGGCCCCTGGGTCGCTATCAAGAATACGCAGCTTCTTAATTGCGGAAAGGGTAGTCGAAATAAACTGGCCTCCTCCTTCTTGTTCCATGGAGTTCAAAATTTGCAGATAGAGGGAACAACACTTGAACATTCAGCACCAATTACTTTATTCTTAACGAATGGTGACCCTATCTCCGTTCTTAAAAATATCCAGTTGAAGGATTCTGGAAAGATTATTTCAAATAGTAAAGCGTATACACAGGAAAATATTATAATCTCAGATAATTAATGAAGGGCAAGATTTTTCTATTGCTATTTTGTATCACCGCGATTTCGTATTCAGTATGGAGTCAGAGTCACCCGCTGCTACTACTATCAAAGAGTGATGTTGTACAATTGAAAAAAGGTATTAATGAGTATCCTCTTCTAAAAGACACCTATCGCGATGCAAAAACTGAAGTTGATTTCGCATTGACTCAGCCGATCGCTGTTCCAATGCCTAAAGATATGCCGGGCGGTTATACGCATGAGCAACACAAAAATAATTTCATGGTATTACAAAAAGCAGGTGTTGTTTATCAATTGTCGGGTGAGGTCAAATATGCCCAATGGATTCGTGATGTTTTATTTGCTTACGCTGAATTGTTTCCTACGTTCTCCAGGCATCCATCTACTAAATCTTATGCACCCGGAAAGTTTTTCTACCAATCACTAAATGATGCAAACTGGTTGGTCTATGTAAGTCAGGCGTACGATTGTATTTATGATTGGTTGCCAGTGGCTGATCGAAATAGGCTCAACACAAAACTATTCCGACCCATGGCTGATTTCCTTTCTGTTGAAACGCCTCAGTTTTTTAATCGCATTCATAATCACAGCACATGGGGTAATGCAGCAGTCGGAATGATCGGTTTGGTGATGAACGATACGGTGTTAGTAAATCGAGCGTTGTATGGTTTGCCAAATGAAGTAGCCTCGGATATTATTAAAGACAATGACGGTGGGTCAATTAATTTGCCGGGTAGCAAAGCGAAAGGATTCATCGCACAAATTGATCACTCATTTTCTCCAGATGGTTACTATACCGAGGGGCCCTATTATCAGCGATATGCCATGTATCCATTTCTTGTTTTCTCTGAAGGGCTTTCACGCAATCGCCCTGACTTAAAAATATTCGAATACAGAAAGGCGGTTCTTGTAAATTCGGTGTATGCCTTGGTAAATCTTACTAATTCAAAAGGAGAGTTTTTCCCAATCAATGATTCCCAAAAAGGAATGTCCTACCTGGCGAGGGAAGTGGTGCCTGCTGTTGATGTAGCGTATCACTATGGTAAGCAAGACCCCACATTGTTATCAATTGCAAAAGAGCAGGGGCGTGTGTCTTTAGATATAACGGGGTTAAGTGTTGCAAAAGGTATTTCCAAAAATCTTGAAAAGCCTTTTGTAAAGAGGAGCATACAACTTAAAGATGGTGCAAATGGAGATGAAGGCGCTATCGGTGTGTTAAGAAGTAAGCAATCAAAAGAGGAACTCACACTCGTTATGAAGTACACGAAGCATGGCATGGGCCATGGACATTTTGATAAACTATCTTTTTTAATGTATAAGTATGGCCAGGAAATATTTCAGGATTATGGCGCGGCAAGATGGGTAAACATTGAGCAGAAAGAAGGTGGTGTATATCTCAAAGAAAACAATACCTGGGCCAAACAAACGATAGCGCACAATACGGTTGTTGTTAATCAAACCACTCAGTTTAAGGGCAATGTTCAATCGGCAGACGAGCATCACCCAGCGCCCTACTTGTTTGAGACAAGCGATTCACATTACCAAGTAATGAGTGCAGTCGATAGTACCGCTTACCCAGGAAGTATTCTTCAACGTTCACTTTTTTTAGTTGAAGCGGGCGATGAGCCTTTTGTGGTTGATCTTTTTAAGATTACTTCCAATAAAAAGAACGATTACGATCTTCCATTTTATTTTCAAGGCGATGTGTTGTCGACAAACTTCAGCTACAAGACCAAAAATATTTTGAAACCCATGGGTAGCCAATTTGGTTATCAACACCTTTGGGAGGAGGCCTCAGGTGGTGCATCACCAGAGTCATCTTCATTTACTTGGTTTCAGAATGAAAGCTTTCAAACAATAACATCAGCAACGATACAAGGTGATAGTCTTTTATTTTGCCGGGTGGGTGCTAATGATCCTTCTTTTAATTTAAGACGGGCACCGCTATTCTTAATAAGAAGAAAAAATATTCAAAACACAATCTTTGCCAATGTCTATGAAGTACACGGTCACTACTCTCGTGTTCATGAGATTGCTTCTAATACAAAGAGCAAAATTAAAAACGTGAAAGTCATTTATGATACTGACGAATTTACTGCCGTGGAGGTCAATCGTGTAGATGGAACGTCATGCGTTGTGGCAATGGCTTTGAAAAATGCAGATGCGAAAGCAGCACATGAGGTTAAATCACTTAATCTCCAATGGACAGGAGCTACTACTGTACAAGAAAGAAATAGTGTATCCATAAAAAACAAAATCGATGAGAAGTAAAGAATTTATTTTCGGTGCAGAGCAACCTTGGGAGAAAGTTGGTGAAGGTATGTTCCGTCAGATATTGGGGCATGATGATAAAATGCTAATGGCAAGGGTGAAGTTTGACAAAGGTGGGATCGGGACAGTGCACGAACATTTTCACAGTCAAACAACCTATGTGATCTCTGGGCAATTTGAACTACAAGTTGCTGACGAGAAGAAGGTATTGAAAGGTGGTGACGCTTTTTATATTCCACCCCATGTCCTTCACGGTGCGGTATGCCTTGAAGCAGGAGAATTGATTGATGTATTCAGTCCTACCCGTGAGGACTTTTTCAAAAAGTAATATGAAAGTTAAAGGATTAAGATGGTGGATTATTGGGTTGATATTTTTAGCAACCTTAATTAATTATATCGATCGTTCTTCCTTGGGAATTATGTGGCCAAGCATCTCTAAAGATTTGGAGATGGATAAGAATGACTATGCACTGATCTTAAATGTGTTTATGATTTCTTATGCGTTAGGCCAATCCTTATTTGGACGCCTGCTGGATATAATTGGAACTCGTGCAGGATTTGTTATCTCCATTTCCGTTTGGGGAATTGCCACGATGCTTCATGCGGCAGCGAGAGGAATGCTTAGTTTTTCAGTCTTTCGTGTAGCACTAGGAATGGGCGAAGCAGGCAACTGGCCTGGTGCGGTGAAAAGTAATGCGGAGTGGTTCCCCGCAAAGGAGCGTGCCTTCGCACAAGGAATATTTAATGCGGGTGCATCGATTGGTTCTGTTGTCGCACCACCCTTAATCGCAATACTCTGGGTTGCTTTTGGATGGAAGGTAACCTTCATAATTGTGGGTATACTAGGATTGCTCTGGTTGATTCCTTGGCTTATTATCAATAAAGCTACGCCAGGATCTCACCCTTGGATAACTGAAGAAGAACGGAAGTACATCGAGTCAGGTCAAGCCACTGATGAAAAGGATAGCACTGGGACTAAAGGTTTAACGGTGCAACAAATTCTTTCGCATCGCGAATCGTGGGCAGTTTTGATTTCGCGCTTTTTTATTGAACCCATCTGGTGGTTGTTTGTTGGATGGATGCCGATTTATCTAGCTGACCAATATGGTTTCGATGTGAAGGAGATTGGATTCTTTGCATGGGTTCCGTACGTAGGTGCAGCCATAGGAAGCTTATCTGGCGGTTATTTTTCAGGTCGACTCATGTTGAACGGAGCAAGCGTTGATCAGGCAAGAAAACGTACCATCACGATTGGTGGTGTTATTATGTTTTTAGGATTGATCGCGACTATCTTATTTTCCAATAACCCTGTATTATTTGTTGTCATTGTGGCCTTTGTGTTATTTGGATTTCAGTTTGTGATCAGCAACATACAAACAATACCGAGCGATTTGTTCAGTGGTAAGTCTGTTGGAACGTTGGCAGGGCTCGGTGGCTCGGTGGGAGTTTTTTCAGTCATCATTATGAATTTTCTTGTGCCAATAATATCTGAATATTCTTATACACCGATATTTATAATGATTGCCGTATTCGTTCCGCTAAGCGTTCTAGCAATTTATGGATTGGCAAAAGAGATTAAACAAATAGATTAAATAGGAAAAATAATTTTTTAAACAATAAACTAAACTTCGAAATGGATTTAAAAGGAAAAGTAGCAATCGTAACCGGTGGAGCGAGAGACATTGGAAAGGCAGTATCCAAAGCATTGGCAAAGGAAGGTGCAAAAGTGGTGATCAATTATTTTGATAACGAAGCGCAAGCCAAAGAGACATTAAGCGAGATTGAAAGCGCAGGGGGGCAGGCCATCATTGTGCAAGGTGACATGACCAAGCAAGCTGAGGTATCGAATTTGGTTGACCAGGCTGTTAAGGCTTTTGGAAAGCAAATTGATGTTTTGGTAAACGTTGCTGGTGGTTTGGTAGCGCGTAAACGATTGGAAGAAATGGATGAAGACTTTCTTAATTTCCTGATGCGGCTTAACCTAAATACGGTTTTTCTAGCAACAAAAGCCGTTGTGCCACACATGACAGCCGGAGGTTCGATCGTTAATTTTGCTTCGCAAGCTGGTCGTGATGGTGGCGGCCCGGGATCAACTGGTTACTCGACCGCGAAAGGTGCCGTGATGACCTTCACCAGAAGTATGGCGAAGGAACTTGGCCCCAAAAAAATAAGAGTAAACGCGATTTGCCCGGGTATGATTGCTACTACGTTTCATGATACGTTTACAAAAGATGAAGTCCGGACGAATGTTGCGAATGGTACTCCCCTTCGAAGAGAGGGCAAGGCAGCTGAAGTTGCTGACCTAGTAACCTATTTAGCGTCTGATAAGTCTTCGTTTTTGACGGGAACGAATGTTGATATTAACGGTGGGCTTGCATTTTCGTAAGTGATCGATTGGTAGGTAAATTAAAAAGCTTCCAGCGTGAGAGAGAGTACTCCCTTTAAGTCAGTCGCAATTATTTGTGGTGGAGGTCCTGCCCCCGGAATTAATGCTGTCATTAGTTCGGTGGCGAAAATATTCCTGAAAGATGGCTATCGCGTCATAGGAGTACACGAAGGGTACAAGGGAATATTTTCAACCCATCCACAGATAAAGGAATTCAATTTTGATCATGCCGACCGGATTTTTAGCAGAGGAGGTTCTACTCTGATTATGGGTAGATATAAACCAAAAGATAGCGAATTTAATATCAAGTTTTTCGTTGACAATAATGTAAAACTTTTGGTAACGATTGGTGGGGATGATACGGCCAGCACAGCTAATCGTCTTTCTAAATTTTTGAAAAGTAAAGAGCTGGATGTTCGGAACATTCATGTTCCCAAAACCATTGACAATGATCTCCCTTTGCCAGACCGAAATCCCACGTTCGGCTTTCATAGTGCAAAGGACGAGGGGGTAAGAATTGGGAATACCGTATACGAGGATGCACGCACCAGTCAGAATTGGTTTATTATGTCTACCATGGGAAGGTCGGCTGGTCATTTGGCTTTTGGTATTGCTTCTGCTTGTCATTATCCGATGATGATTATTCCCGAAATGTTTTCGAAAACCAAACCAACACTGGATAAAATTATCAACCTGATCATCTCTTCCATGATCAAGCGAAAGCTAATGGGAATTAATTATGGTGTGGCACTGGTCAGCGAAGGGGTATTCCATATTCTGGATGAGAATGAATTGAAAGAAAGTGGCATCCTTTTTACCTATGACGATCATGGACATCCTGAACTGGGCAATGTAAGCAAGTCAACAATTTTCAACGTATTGGTTCAGGAAAAATTGAAACGTCTGGGCATTAGCATTAAAAGCAGACCAGTGGAACTAGGCTATGAACTCCGGTGCTGTCGCCCGATCGGATTTGACCTCACCTTATGTACCCTGTTGGGAATTGGTGTAAAGAAACTTTTTGATGCGGGAATTACAGGGTGCATTGTATCGACTAATTCGAATGGGGATATCTCGCCTTTGTTTCTGCAGGATATGGAAGATAAGAACGGGAAAATACCACCCAGACTGGTGGATATGGAGTCTGAGATTTCAAAACTATGTTTTCAAAATTTACATTACCTTAGTGTGGCGGATTATGGGGGCGCAACGATGCTACCCTCGCCAGAGGAATTTGATTTTTATAAACTATTAAAATGGGAAGTTTGAAAACAAACCGGGTAGTAACATTTGGAGAGGTGATGATGCGGTTGTCACCACCCGGCAATGCTACTTTTGCACAGGCAACAAACCTGAATATTCTCTTTGGAGGTGGTGAAGCTAACGTAGCCATATCGCTAGCCTATTTTGGCCTACCCGCAAGTCATGTAACCCAATTTCCAAATACAAATCTAGGGCGGGCCGCGACTCAATTTTTAAGGCATCATTGGATAGATACTTCGCTCGTTCAATATGGTGATGGTGATATGGGATTGTATTTTTTAGAAAAGGGCGCCATTCATCGCTCGAGCGAAATTATTTATCAGCGCGCCCATTCTTCCTTTTCAAAAATCGATGCCGCTTCACTGGATTGGAAGAAAATTTTAGAAGGCGCGAATTGGTTTCATTGGACAGGTATTACGCCAGCCGTTTCAGCAGGAGCGGCCGCATGCTGTGCCGAGGCAATTATAACCGCTAATCAACTTGGGATTACCGTATCAGGTGATATCCATTCGCGCAGCAGCTTGTGGAATTATGGCAAACCGCAGAAAGAAATTATGCCAAAGTTGATTGAGGGATGTGACATTGTGATTGCCAGCAAATATGATATAGATAAGAATTGTGATGGTAGCGCGAACGAAAAGGAGAAATTTAGCGAATCAGCTGTTCGATTGATGAAACAATTTCCCCGAATACGTAAAGTGGTTGATAAGGACAGGGTATCCGTGAGCGCATCCCACAACCGGATCAAGGGCAAACTTTGGAATGGTAAAACAATAGTAGAGAGCAAGGAGTATGACATCACACCTATTGTAGATCGAATAGGTACAGGTGATGCATTTGCAGCTGGTTTACTTTACGGGTTGATGAATTTTAACGATGATGACAAGGCAATAAATTTTGCTACGGCAGCCTGTTCCCTGAAGCACTCCATTGAAGGGGACGCCAATCTCGTTTCAGTTGATAAAGTATTGAACCTCATGCAGGGAGACACGTCAGGGAAAATTCAACGGTAGTTTAAAATTGATAATTGCGTATGGCCAGATTTACCAGAATAGAAGTAATCAATAAGATGTGGGAGACAGGGCTCGTGCCACTGTTTTATCATTCAGACATAACGGTGGCCAAAGGCATACTCAAAGCCTGCTATGATGGAGGTGCCAGGGTATTGGAGTTCACCAAGCGAGGGGATTTTGCACATGAAGTATTTAGTGCGTTAAATAAGTATGCGTTAGCAGAATTGCCGGGCATGGCACTTGGGGTAGGTTCCGTAACGGATGCGGCAACGGCATCGTATTATATTCAAATGGGCGCCAATTTTATAATTACCCCAGTATTGAGAGAAGATGTATCGCTGGTATGCAATCGCAGTAAAATACTTTGGTCGCCCGGCTGCGGGTCACTTTCAGAAATAGCGAGTGCAGAAGAATTGGGTTGTGAAATGGTAAAACTTTTTCCCGGAGGAACGTATGGTCCAGAGTTTGTGAGTGCCATCAAAGGGCCTCAGCCCTGGACGGAGATCATGCCTACCGGTGGAGTGTCGCCAACCGAAGAGAGTTTAAAAGCATGGTTCGCAGCGGGCGTACGGTGCGTAGGGATTGGCTCGCAATTAATTACGAAAGAAATAGTACAAGCGGGCGATTATGCTTTACTAGAAAAAAAGACACGGTTTGCGCTTGACATAATAAAAGGGTTGCGAAAATCTTGAGTTTATCTTTTTCAGTGAATTTTATTCCAACTTAATATTCGCATCACTTATGACCGAATCAAACACAAAAGCTCCTACTATATTTAAGAAGTTGTCTGTGCTTATCTTGGCATTTGGGCCAGGGATATTTGCGATTGGTTATACCATTGGAACGGGAAGCGTAACCTCGATGATTGTGGCAGGCAGTACCTACGGTATGCAATTGCTGTGGGTATTACTTTTGAGTTGCTTGTTCTCAGGTTTGTTGATGTATAGTTATGGAAAGTTTGCGCTGGTGTCAGGTGAGACGGCATTATTTGGATTTAAAAGAAATATCAAAGGAGGTAAGCTAATAGCGCTGTTGATTATTATAGGTATTTCATTTGGTCAGTGGAATTCATTGATTGGTATTGTTGGAATATCGTCCAATCTCATCTTCGAGATACTTGTTATTAATTTTCCAGCGTTAAGAAAATTTGAATATCATACCGTTCTTGCTATTGCCATGCTCGTGATCGGTACTATGTACTCGCTTCTCTTGGTTGGTAAGTATAGTTTCTTTGAGAAAATTTTAGTGATTTTCGTAACCATTATGGGCGGGTCTTTTCTCTTTTCATTATTTCTTATCCACCCCTTGCCAACGGAAGTTATTGAAGGATTACTTCCTACCGTACCGCAGGTACAAGGAGGAAAGATGATGGTGGTTGCATTTGTAGGAACAACCATGGCAGCGGCCACATTTCTATCGCGTCCCTTATTTATTCAAGGAAAAGGCTGGACTATAAAAGATCTTAGTGTTCAAAGGAAAGATGCCATAACGGCATCGGTATTAATTTTTATTATAAGTGGTTCGATTATGGCGGTTGCGCAAGGAGCACTTTTCCATCAAGGTAAACCGGTTACGCATGTCTTGGATATGGTGGGTGCATTGGAACCTGTAGCTGGAAAATTTGCATTAACGTTGTTTTTCTTTGGTACACTAAGTGCGGGGCTATCGTCAATTTTTCCGTGTCTTATGATAGCACCCCTACTTCTAGCAGACTACCAATCAGGAAAACTTGATTCCAGTTCGAAGCAATTCAGGATTATTACGGGTGTTGCAAGCGTAGTTGCATTGACTGTCCCAGTTTTCGGAGCTAATCCAGTTCAAGTGCAAATATTATCGCAAGTCTTTAATGTATTTGTATTGCCCATCGTTATTCTGGGCATTATGCTCTTGCTGAATAACAAGAAGATAATGAAAAACCATTCTCCTAGCATTGGGGTTCAATTCGGATTAGTGTTGGCCTTCCTTTTTTCATGTGTGATATCCTATAATGGCATTGTGGCCTTATTGGATTATTGATTTGTGAATCTCAAAAGAATTGACCGCATACAAGTGACAAATCTTTTTGAATTGACAGAAAAAAACTTTTGTCTATCGCATTTCTTTTTGAAAGATGACATAAGAATAACCAATGGGTATTAAAACTAAAGTGGCTACTATCAGACCAAAAGAAATCAAAAACACTTTCTCGTTTAATTTCATTAGCGAAAGGATTACAATTAAAATACCTCCGGCTGTCCACAAACGTCCGCCAAGTAAATGCGTCAACCTCCATACGTTTTCACTCTCCAGTGTCCAAGGCGTTCTTATTCCAATAAAATAGTTTGGCCGGATGGTTTGAAAATAATTTCCCATAAAGGCAAAAAGCCCTCCTGCGGCTACCAAAATAAAACTAGGACTTTGCAGTGTTCCCTTGCTTGCGCTGATCAATACGTAGATAATTACCAGCGAATTGAATATTGTTAATCCAAGACGAAATATGAAATACTTATTTCCCATCAGTTGAATTTTTTTCTTTGGATCAAGAATGGGCACGGCTAAAAGAAGTAAGTATATACCCAACCCAAGTATCCCAGGAAAAAATAAGAGAAAGGTTTTACTAGACCACCCGTTGACATGACCTTCCAGGTCAAAGTGTGTAGGTACTCGTTCGGGCAATTGCTGCCAAACCGTTGCCAAATATAAGTACGGCAGTACGACAAACACCAATAAGATTGTTTCTTTCACGGAGTTTTTCATTGATCTATTTTTTTAGGGTTAAGATAAATTGAAGCAGGTCATCGACCACAGTGGTGTTGATTGAGTACAGAATAAATTGGCCTTGTTTGATGGCCGTTACCAATTCAGCGCGCTTCAGTTTATCAAGGTGATGCGAAATACTCGGGGCAGACATTTCAAATTTAGCGGCTATATCCCCAGCTGTCAGGTCGCGCTTTCTGAGCAACTTAAGTATTTCCCTTCGTGTGGGATCGTTCAGGGCTTTGAAAACATCGTTCACTATCTTATTGCATAATTAGACAAATATCTAAATAATAATAGAATAGTCAATTAGATTGGGTTTTTTGGCCGGCTGTAGAGATAAACTCAATGACTTCAAAGTAATTCAATGGTTTCTTATTTATTGATTGATGTGATATACCAACGTTTATGTCAACACTTTGGGTGTCGAAATGAATTCGGATTGGGAAATTATAAAATCTACACCAACCCCCTTAAATCTACTGAACCCGTAAAATGAATTTGAGTAAACGCGGCCATGGTTCGTGTCGACACGAACCATTTTGGAAGATGTCACTTTTTACTTTTTACGCCAACTCCCTCAAATCTACAGGCACTACGCGAGAAATCCCTTTTTCCACCATGGTGATACCATAAATTACATCGGTAGTCGTCATGGTGCGTTTGTTGTGCGTCACGATGACGAACTGGCTCTCTTTGCTGAAGTTGCGGATGATGTTATTGAACTTGTCGATGTTGGCATCGTCCAACGGAGCATCCACCTCATCGAAAATACAGAACGGAGCAGGCTTCAATAAATACATTGAAAAGAGCAGGGCCGTTGCAGTAAGGGTTTTCTCTCCACCTGAAAGTTGATTGATAGTCAGTGGTCGCTTGCCTTTTGGCTTGGCAATGATGTCAATTTCCGATTCCAAGGGTTTGGTCGGGTCAGCTAATTTCAAATCACAATCATCGCCTTCGTTGAAGAGCGAGCGGAATACACTCACAAAATGTTCTTTTATTTGGTTGAATGCCGTCATGAAGGTTTCACTCGCCACCGCTTCAATTTCGCTAATGGTGCTGAAGAGTGACTCTTTGGCTTTGAGCAAATCATCTTTTTGGGCGATGATAAAGTCATTGCGTTGTTTGATTTCATTATAGGCTTCCATAGCCATCGGGTTGATTGGCCCCATGTTGTCGAGCTTCTCACGGATTTTAGTCACGTCATTGCGTAACTTTTCTTCGTCCGCTTTTGCCAAGGCCGATGCTTCTTCTGTTGTGGGTTCCCCGACCACGGAATCCAAATCAACATTAAATTCAACTGACAATCTTTCTTTTACAGAGTTGAGTTGCAGTTTGCTATCATTAAGCTGCCCTTGCAGTTCCATCAATAACGTGTCAATGTTTTGACGCTGATGCTGGATATCTCTTAAATCTTTATCGTACTGGTCGATTTCCCCCCGGCCATTATAATATTCTTTTTCAGCTTCACTCAACCCTTTTTCCATTTCCTCTTTTTCCGTATACATGCCGATGAGGTCTTCATCGCTACTCTGCGAAGAAATAATTATGGTTTGGCTTTCCGATTCGTTTTTTTGCAGTTCCTCGGAGTTGGTTTGAATGCGCAAGCTGCTTTGCTCGAGGCTTTCTTGTTTGAAGCGCATTTCTTGTTCTACGCTCTTCACCTTATTTTCCTGCTGATGGAAGAAAATATTTTGTTCGTTAAAGGCCGCTGACTTTTGACTGAGCAACTCATTTTGTGCAGTCAATTCAGTCACCATCGCCTTTAATTTCTCATCGTGCATTTTAAGTTCATGCTGTGCGATCTGAGCTTTGGGTTGCAGATCGGCAATCTCTTTAGAAAGTGAATCGATTTTTTCCAAAATATCTTCTCTTCGCAAATCGGCATTGCTGAGCATGCTGTGAAACTGCTCTTTTTTTGTTTTCACAGAAATAAATTCATCGCTCACTAACTTAATGGCGTTTTGCGCTTCTTCAATCTGTTGCTTCAAGGTGTTGTTGCGTAACCGTTCCAATTCGCGTTGGCGGTCAATTAAGCTATGACGTACATCTTCAAGTTTTTTAGAAAACTCTTTGATCTCTAGATCAAGTTTTTCAAGGTTTTTTGCGCGGCCGATTTTTTTGCCTTCAAACAAGCCTACCGATCCTCCGCTCAAACTGAATTTGCGCTTCGTGACTTTACCACTTTTGGTAATGAAAGTATTCTCATCATCTGTAGCGATACTCCTGAGGTCGCCTTCAAAGACATACACTTTGTCCAGGATAAATGACATCAAGCGAGAATATTTTGGGTCGAACTCAATAATTTGAGTAGCCGGAAAGGCATTAGAATACATCGTTACATCGGCAGCCGAAAACCGTTCAAAACGATCGAGAATAAAAAAATTTGCTTTGCCTTTGCTTGCATCGCTAAGGATGTTGATGGCTTCGTACGCTTCCGCTTCGTGATCGACTATGTAATAATTGAGATAAGGTTCTAAATAATTTTCGATGGCCACACGATATTCCTCAGAAGTAGAAATAATATCAGAAAGGAGCGGGGCATTTTTGGTCCAGCCTACATTTTTCTTCAAAAATTTAATGGCTTCCGGAAATCCCTCCAGATTTTCAACGAGTGACTTGGTGAGTTGATATTCATTTTGACGCGAATCCAATTTCCGTCCGGTCTCCGTCATTTCTTCCCGAATGATCTCAATGGTTTTTTCGACCGAACCTATTCTTGAGATGACGTCTTCCTCTTCCGTTTTGAGCTTGTCCAGGTAAGTCGTTTTCGTTCCCACTTCCTCCTGAAGAACAATTAACTTCTTTTCGAACTCAGCCACGCTGGCACTCTGATGGCTGGTATCTGTAGTGGTGCGATCGAGTTCTTGTTTAAAGGAATTGACTTGGATGTCGCGAATCTCTAGTGCCTTGTTAAGTTGGAAGGATTCTTCCTGTTTGTTGCGGTACGTTTGACGCAAGGCATCCGATTCGCCTTGCAGCGAATAGGTAGTAGCTTTTTGTGCTTCGTAGTCCGCTTTCAGTAAATCCGCTTTCGAAGTAATTTCTGCCAGCATAGCTTTTGCGGAATCACGCTCTGTTTCCAGGCTTTGAATACTGAAGCGGGCGCGTTCGTTGCTTTTTTTGTCCTGATCTATTTGATTTTTCAGGGTGGTGATACGATCGTTGAGGAAGCGCAGCCGTTCATTCTTTATCTGCTTATCGCTTTCGTATTGGCGAATTTTGGATACAAATTCATTAATCGATTTTTGGCGAGCAGAAAGTGTTTTTTCCTTGATCAGTAATTCGGCCTTTGATTTTTCAATCAAGGCTTCTTTTTCGGCCACCTCTGCAGTGAGTTTGGCCTTATTATCATTTTCTGTTTCGGATTGCTTTTGAATAACCGAAAATTTCTCTTTTTGCTTGTTCACCACCACCTTGGCCAGGTTGATGCTCTTGTCCTTATAATCTTCTTTGATTTTATAATAGTGTTCGGTCAGTTTAGCTTGCTTCTCTAAACTCTTCATATTCTTCTCAATCTCGAACAACAAATCTTCCACGCGCTCCAAATCGGCATCGGTGTCTTCCAATTTTTTCAGCGTCTCTTTCTTTCTCTTTTTAAATTTAGAGATGCCTGCAGCTTCTTCAAACAACGATCTGCGCGAATTGTCGCGGTCGTTAAGCAAATCATCAACCATACCAAGTTCAATGATTGCATAACTATTGGAGGCTATCCCTGTATCCAGAAAAAGATTGGTGATATCTTTCAACCGGCAGGTAACACCGTTCAATAAATATTCGGATTCCCCTGAGCGGTATAATCTCCGTGTGATGGTTATCTGTGAATATTCGGTGGGAAGGATATTTTTTGTGTTGTTGATGGTAAGCGATACCTCGGCCATTTGCTGGGCCGACCGCTGGCTGGTGCCATTGAAAATGACATTCTCCATTTTCTCAGAACGGAGCGCGCTGGTTTTCTGTTCCCCCAGCACCCATCGGATGGCGTCCACCACATTGGATTTGCCGCAGCCGTTCGGCCCTACGATGCCTGTGATCCCTTCATCAAAATTGATGACAATCTTGTCGGCAAAACTTTTAAACCCTTTGATCTCTAACTTCGATAACTGCATGCTCGGTATATTGATGTGGTTAATTTTGGTGTAAACGGCCAAAACTGGAAAAATCAAGTCGGCAAAGATAGAAGTCGGTTCGACAATTGAAAAGGTAGCTATTCCCAAACCATGCACATTTTATCCCAAAAGCCAATCCACATAGAATTCAAATAATCCGCTATCTTTGAACAATGGGTGAGCTGAAAATTATTATTTGGGTGGTTCTTGGGATAATCTATCTGGTTTCGCGCGCACGCAAGAAACAAGTCCCCAACCCTGAATCAACCACAGTGCCTCAGGAGGACTACAAAGAAGATAGGCCAACATCCTTTGAGGATTTGTTGAGGGAAATCCAGGCTACAAAAGTACCAAAACCCCAACCTGTTTTGCGGCCTACCCAAGAACTTAATACCATCGATTATGACGAGGTTACTGAAAAGAAGCCCTTGGAGGATACCAACTACAACAATAGGGATCATGATACTATTTACGAGACCTACGAGAAAGCCAAGCAGGAAGCTTTTTTTCGTCCTTCCATGGAAGAAACCTTGAAATTGGAAAATACAGATATGCGGTTTGGGGAATTTAAAGGGTATGAGCAGTTGGAAAAGGAGAATTTGGCTGCTGTTTATGTAAAAGAGCTAAAGGATCCCACTACCTTCAAAAAGGCTTTTATCTTGAGCGAGATACTGAACAGGAAGTTTTAGAAAACATCATTTTTTGAACTAAATATTACGTAGATGGTATAAGCCGGTAATTCTACAGGCTGATTTTTTAGCTTATTGCCATCTTTACAATCAAATTAGGGTTACATTAGTTTTTTGGGAACTATCTATATTGCGTTAATTTTTACTTAAAATGCCTAAACGTACCATCGTAATACTTTGCTTTTCATTGATAAGCTTTGCCCAAGCGACTGCACAAAATTGTTCCATTCAGGTAAAAACCGAAATAATTCAGGCCACTGATGGTCTGGATAATGGAAGCGTGACCTTCGAAGTTGAAGGACAAAGCGGATCAAAAGATTATTCGATTTTTAACATCACCTCTATTCAGAAAAATGTGAATGCAAAGCCAGCTTATAAATTTACGAATTTGGCACCCGGAGTTCATGAATTTGTAGTTATATCTCATAAGAAGGTGAGATGCACCAAGGAAGTTCAGGTTAAAATTGAGCAGCAGTGATAAAAAAAATCAATTTATTTTCTTTGATATTTTGTCTAGGCGGCTTTTCATCAATTTTTGCCCAGGTACTAAATGTTACAACCTCCAAAAAAGATGCCTGTGCTGGAGCTAGCAACGGCTCGATTACAATTACTGTTGATAATACAACCACGACAAGTCCTCCCTACACGTACTTAGTGGTTGGTACTATAAATGGAACGTCTGGCCCGTTTAACGGTACACTTACTTTAGGTGTCCCTTTAACTATACCAAATCTTACCGTTGACAATTATTTTGTGCTTGTTAGCGATAATAGCCCCTTGGTGGCTAATTATAATACCAATTTAACAGTATCGGATGTGAGTCCTGGAATTTCATTTTCTTCAGCCCCAAGCGTCACGAATAACGGAAGTTGCTCAACACCTAATGGGGCTATTACGATCTCACCAGCCGGTGGAAGTGGTTCTTATTCGTATAGCTGGACTGGCCCTAGTTTTACAGCCACAACGCAGAATATTTCGGGGCTTTCTGGTGGAAATTATACTGTGGTGATTGGTGATAATGGAGCTAATTGTTCTTTTACTTCCCCCACGATTGCTGTGACGGATCCATCCCCCATTATATACAACGTTTCTACGCCAACGTCTTCAGTCTGTATAGGAAGTGGGGGTGCGGTGACTTTATCAAATTCTGAAGGATCCGCTATTACCTATGAAATTTATAAAGGAGGGGTTCCCACTGGAATTACTTTGGTGGGAACAAACTCCCCATTGTCATTCCCAATTCCTGCTGCTCAATTAACCCCTGCAGCGAGTTATAGTTTTACGATACGTGCGGTGAATGGATCATGTACCCCTTTATTTATGAATGGTACTGCTGGCATTACTGTAAATCCCAACA
>DAHVFH010000066.1 GCA_027317105.1 Cytophagales bacterium | reverse complement strand
TACCAGTATAAAATCGATACAGATAAGACAATTTCTCCATCTGCCTCACCAAATGATACGAGTACTGTGTGCCGGGGTGGGCTATTAAAACCTTCATTGCTAATTTTGCGGGAAGTTAAAAATTATTTTACTTTCTGGCTTCAATGCACAATGCCTCATAGTCATACCTCGATTTATTCTCTATTAAATCAAACGTTCTATCTTCCGAGGCATTGAAGTAACTTCTTTTCACTTCCTTAAACCCCGCTATTTTTAATTGCTCACTTAAGTACTCAAAATCCCACATCCATAAATGGTTTGTTCCGGAATAAAACTCTATTATAAATCCAACAATTGATCGCTTCCTTGTTTTTTGTCCCAAGAAACTGTAGGTTAAGAATTCATTGCAGGCATTTCTATTTCCAGCGTCCTTTTCTTTGAGGTAATTCCTAACGGAAGACTCAAAGTTATGTAAAACGCAACTGAATGAGCCACCCGACTCCAAGTAATCATACGAATTCTTCAGGGCAATTTGGCAATCCTCAAAAACCAAATGCTCCAGCACATGCGCAGAATAGATTCCTTTAACTGACCCTGTAGTGTGTGGAAGCCCCTTTACGATATTGCCGCACTTTACCGTTTTAGGAAATTCTACCGATTGCTTGCGGAATAGAAAATTTAGGATGGGAGCGCGCCTGATCAAAAGACTAGGCGAAGAATCATAATTAATGAAAGATTCATTCGTACTTAAGCCACAGCCAAAATTGATATAAAGGTCTTTCATACTCAAGTTTAATTCCTTAACAAATCTTTTTTATCAACCGAGCCGGGCATCCCGCTATTAAAGAATTGTCAGGGAAACTATTCCTAACGACAGCGCCAGCAGCCACCACGCAATTATCACCCAATTCTACATCTTTTAAAATAATCACCTTAGCTCCTATCCAACAATTATTACCGATCTTGACGGTACCCAATTGCATCGGCTGTTTGCTAGGCGGCAGCCCATTTCCATAGGTATGATTTGAATCCGTGATGTATATATCGGGTCCGAACATGGTATAATTCCCCACCTCTATTCGGTTACACGCATCCAACATCACGTTGCGATTAAAATAATTATTGTTACCAATTTTGATCCTTACCTGATCCCCGTCCTGGTCAACGGGCCAAATGAAATAACCCTGCGTAAAGGCGTTATTATTTCCAATCATTACATTTTTACATCTCCGCATTCGCCCCCTTTCAAACCGATTCGACTTTCCGATTTTTAAGCCGACCATTTTATAAATGAAAATTCTCACTTTACTCATCAATCCGATCGGCATCCGCAAAAAAAAAGGTTCCAACTTATCCAATACCATACTTTTTTATTTTGATCGTAAATATTCTTGCCATTAAAAACCTTATCACTTTCCCTAAACAAAGAGATGCTAACCTTAACTTTATCAACTTCAATAAATTCATATTCATTTTAAAACATTACTTATACATCGTTAATGTTACAATTTGCAAAATAAAGAACATCCCTGGAATTGATATGAAATTCAATATTAACCACCTTCCCTGAAATAGACTCACTATTCAATTCTCCGATTGTTCTTTGACTACTCTGATAAGCTTGACAAAATCGAGTTGTGTCTTGCAAAGACTTAAATTCCAGCCATTCCGAGTCAGTAAAATGACGCCATTTAGATTTTCAAACTCTACTCTAATGGTATTAAAATATCACAAAAAAGAATTACTCATCGCTTTCTTTTCATTAGGCCGTACCAGTAATCAAAATCAGAAATTAACATTGGGTTTCGAGGGAGCCTGGGCAACCAAAACAAAAAGGCAAGCCAAGCTTTTAGGGTTACCACTATTGTGGCTAATGGGTGCAATTTATTTTTTAGTGCAAAGCGTAAATGACTTAACGCTTTGCCAGGAAGGTGAACCACTAATTTTGACAAGGGGTAATTCATATAAACAACTGCGAGGTCATTTCGAGTATTTTTAAAACGAATTCGAAGATACCACTCTTTGGAGCGGTGACCCGGATCAAAATCGTGAAAAATTTTAATGGAATATAGCGATCTTAATTTATAACCCATTTTAATTAAGCGAAGACTTATATCGGTTTCTTCAGATTGGCCTTGAAGAATAGCGGAATACCCTCCTATTTTTTCTATTGCTATCCTGCGATAGGCACAACCGCAGGTTACATGCAAAGGTAATTCCATTCCATCAATGCACTCCTTATAGTTACTAACAGGTGTGCGAATATTAAACATCAAGCACCCTGCATCGGAGTGCCGCTCAAAGGTACTTTTTATTTTTAATAATGCTGAGTGTGGCTCAATAAACCATGCATCGTCATCCAATGAAATCAAATAAGGGGCTGATCCTCGAACAATAGCAATATTTCTGGCACCTGCTTGTCCACCATTCTTATCCAGTTGAATAAAATGAATATTTTCCCACTCGGGTATTGCCGAAGAGTTTACCTTGTCGCTCGCGTCATCAATAAGCCAAAGCACGTATTCGTTCTTATCTAATCCCTCCAATTTCTGAAAAAATAATGGCAATGCTTCATACCTATTGTAAGTTGGGACAATGATATCAAAGGAAGGTTGTGTTTTTTCCATTGCCTTTGATCACCTAAACCTGACCAATTCTGAAATTCCTTTAATCTTACCGATTATGAACAACGCAATATTTTTCCATTGAGATCTGTTTGAAAATAACGCAAGTAATTGAAAAATTTCAAATGCCAGTAAACCCAATCTATCGCGATACGGGTTCCCTGGCATCACCTTTGTAACAATGTAAAAGCGATTAATCAATTCCATTTTTTGTAACTCCTGATAATCACTCTTATGCCTGCCTGGCTGGCTATCATGAAAAACGCGGGCGGTTCGAGCATTTAAGAGTTTCCCGTATCTGCCTACTGTAAGTGACAATGTCAAATCTTCCATGATGGAATAGCCATGAAAGTAATCTGGAAATGGCGGAGCAGGTAAGGCCGCCTTTTTATACATTGTACAAGTTGTGTTCAACCAATCCACTTCCACATATTCCGGCAAGGATTCATCGTCTGAAGGAAGGAAATTCCAGGCGGGCCCGATACATTTGCCGGCATAGCTTTTATACTTTTTCTTTTCTAAAAGGGCGCACATCAAGCGCGTGAAGCGCCCTATGGGCAAATACTTTTGATTCGTGATCATCGCATTCACACCTAATGTTAGTGGATTTATTTCAAAACATTTCCAAAGCCGATCCACACAGAGGGGTTCCAAAATAATATCATCATCCATAAACGCGATAAAAGGCTGGCTCGCCATAGCAACGCCTTCATTGCGCTGGGAGGCCGCACCTTTTTCATTGGCAGTCTGGTACACTAAATTTGATTTCAATCCCACTATCCCCTCCCGAATTAATGTCTCGGTTGTGGCATCCGCAGATGCATCGACAATAATTACTTCAAAAAACTGGACGTTTTGTTTCGCCAAGCTATCCAATGTTGCTCTCAAAGAATCAGGTCTATCGTAGGT
>DAHVFH010000117.1 GCA_027317105.1 Cytophagales bacterium | reverse complement strand
AATTAGATCAGTATTTTTCACTTCTTTGATGCTGCAATCCGGTGTAACGGAAAAAAACTTATCGTAGACTTGAGCACTTTTCGTTAAGCCGACCAGCTGAACTTTGAACAGCGAGGGCTTTCCTACGCTTTGCAGGAAATCATTCACTTTATTGAATAAAATAAATGAACCTTCAATGCAGCCTAAGGCGACAGCACCTTTAGGCACGAGTATGGATAGATGTTTCATGGCATGCTTGTTTATGTTAGCGTTTGGTTCTTCAAGGGTAGAGAGGTAATCCTACTCGTCAAAGGTAAAAAAGGAGATTGTCGCAATCAACCCCATAGATTGCCGTATTTACACCTGTTCTAATTCCAGGTTGGTGGCTAAGTTTGCTGAAACAAAAAGGACAACCCAATGGAGACATATGTTATGCCGGAGGACAAGACCATTTTTTGCGTTACTGCAAAATCCTTTCCTTATGAAATAAAACAGTCATTTGCCGAACTTATTAATAAACTGCCCTCCACGGAAGGGAGAAGCTTTTTTGGAATTTCGTATGAGGACAGGGATGGAACCTTTGTTTACAAGGCGGCCGTTCAGGAATTTTTTGAAGGAGAAGGCAACAAACTAGGATGTGAAGAATTTATCATGACGAAAGGCAAGTATCTGACCGAGACTGTAAAGAATTGGAAGAAAGATGAAACTCAAATAGGTGTAGCTTTTCGTAAAATTACCAGCACGGACTTTGACATTACGTTTCCTTGTGTGGAGCGTTACCAGGGTGACGAAGTGATGTGTATGGTGAAACTATTTTAAAACAATAGGCATAAATTTTTGAACTTTATACCCGATAGAAATGAAGACAATTGAAATCATTATGATCCCTGTGTCCGATCAACAGAAAGCCAAAAGTTTTTACTTGAACCTCGGTTTTAAGATAATTATGGAAGCACCTGCGGAACACGGTCAAACCTGGATTCAGTTGGGGTTGCCAGGCCAACCTACATCCATTGCCCTTTCTACGTTTCACGGAGTCATTTGTGAAACCGAAGACCTTGAAAAAGAAATAAAAGAAGTGAAAGCCAAAGGAATGGAACTTGGGAAAGTAGACGAAACACCATGGGGTAAGTTCTGCTGGCTGAAAGACCTGGATGGAAATGGAATAAGCCTACATCAGAAATGAAATTACTTTTCAATAATTATCTCAACTGACAATCAACTCATCATTATGGAAGCAACAGGCAAGACACAGATCACGATTGAAGCCACCATCAATGTTCCCATAGGAAAATTATGGGAATATTGGACTGAACCAGCGCACATCACAAAATGGAACAACGCCTCACCCGACTGGCACACACCTCGTGCTGAAAATGATTTGCGTGTGGGTGGAAAATTCACGTCACGTATGGAAGCCAAAGACGGAAGTTTTGGCTTTGATTTCTTTGGTTTTTATGATGAGGTGAAAATGCATCAAGTGATTGCCTATACCTTGGGCGATGGGAGAAAAGTGAAAATTGTTTTCTCAACCCAAGGTAAGATTACAAAAGTGGTCGAAACCTTTGAAGCTGAGAATGAAAATCCTGTGGAAATGCAAAAAGGTGGATGGCAGGCAATTTTGGATAACTTCAAAAAATACGCAGAATCAAATTAAGAATACATAAACCAATAACATTATGGCACGAGTAAGCACCTACTTGAACTTCGGTCGTAACACTGAGGAAGCATTCAATTTTTACAAAAAAGTATTCGGTGGTGAATTTAGCGGAGGCATCAATCGCTTTCGCGACATCCCGCCTCAGGAGGGCATGCCTCCGTTATCAGAATCGGATAAAAATTTGATTATGCACATTGAGTTGCCGATTACGGGAGGCCACGCATTGATGGGTACCGATGCGCCTGAGTCGTTTGGGTTTCATGTGAATTTTGGCAACAATGTTCACATCAATCTTGAACCTGACACAAGGGAGGAAACCAAGAGATTGTTTGATGCACTTTCAGCCGAAGGTAAAGTCACCATGGAGTTACAAGACATGTTTTGGGGAGCTTATTATGGAAGCTGCACTGATAAATATGGAGTGCAATGGATGGTTAATTGTAATACGAAGTAAACATAAAAACCAGCCATCAATGAAAAATCCAATTTATCCCTGCTTATGGTTTGACGGCCAAGCCAAAGACGCTGCCGATTTTTATTGCTCCATTTTTAAAAACTCAAAAATTTCTATTGACACACCTTTGGTGGTGAACTTTGAATTGAATGGAAAGAAAATTATGGGATTAAACGGAGGACCAAAATTTAAAATAAATCAATCCATATCATTTTTTGTTACCTGCCAAACAAAAGAAGAAACCAACGATATCTGGGGTAGACTTTTTGAGGGGGGAAAGGCACTGATGGCAATAGACACTTATCCTTGGAGCGAAAGGTATGGATGGCTTCAGGATAAGTTTGGATTATCGTGGCAGATTTCGCTTGCCGAAAAAGACGATTTAAAAGAACAAATAACACCCTCAATGTTATTTACCGGAAAGCAATTCGGTCGCGCAGACGAAGCCATTAAGCTTTATACCTCGATATTCAAAAATTCTTCTGTTACAACGCAGCTCCATTATGATGAGAAAGAACACGGACCCGGAAAGGTTTTGTATTCAGAATTCAAACTGAACAATCACGATTTCATTGTTATGGACGGGCCCGGTGATCATGATTTTTCCTTCAATGAAGGTTTATCCTTTGTTGTGGACTGCGAAACGCAGGAGGAAATTGATCATTACTGGGACGAGCTAACTGCAGACGGAGGAAGAGAAGATCAATGCGGTTGGCTGAAAGACAAATTTGGTGTATCGTGGCAAATTGTTCCTACCATCTTAGGTAAACTGATGAGTGATCCAACGAAATCTCATAAAGTGATGCAAGCATTTATGAAAATGAAGAAGTTTGATATTGAAAAATTAGTAAACGCATAAAAAACCATGAAACCAAAAACGATCAAAATCATTTACTGGACTACAACTGGGCTTTTAACATTGTTCATTTTGCCTGGAATATTTTTTCTTACCCAACCATTTGCCATTGAAGGTACTAAACACATCGGCATGCCCTATTGGTTTCACCTTGAGTTAGGAATCGCTAAATTCATTGGTGGCTTTATTTTAATCTTGCCGATGATTCCTAAACGAATAAAAGAATGGGCGTATGTGGCTTTTGGGATCGATGTGCTTTCTGCAACGATTGGCCATCTGGCTGTCGATGGATTTATAATAGGGTCATTTGAGCCCTTAATCTTTTTTGCGTTACTAATAGTGTCATACATCTTTTACCACAAACTGAAACAAACGGCCGCATAATTGCCTTCAAAATAAATTTCGATCTTAAAGATTGTGATAAAATAATGAGGGTAGGCGGTAATAGCATTTGCACCAAGCCGATCATGAATGAATAGGTTGAAGCGGCTTCAAATGCGAGGTGCTTGAGTGAACGTCCTTGTTAAAGCTTAAATGGAAGTAATGAAAAAGTCGAAAGACGTTGATGAATATATTGAAAGTTTCCCAAAAGAAATGCAGCGGCTTTTGGAACAGGTACGAACGACCATAAAAAAAACGGCTCCGGCTTCAGAAGAAACAATCAGCTATGGAATGTCGGCATACCGGTTTCATGGTATGCTGGTTTATTTTGCTGGATACAAAAATCACCTTGGTTTTTATGCTATCCCATCCGGTCATGAAGCATTTAAGAAAGAATTATCGAAATACAAGATGGGAAAAGGTTCGGTTCAATTTCCGCTCGATCAACCGCTTCCCTTGAAATTGATTGCCAAAATTGTGAAGTTTCGAGTACGTGAAAACTTACGAAAGGCGAAGGCCATCAAAAAATAAATTATATTGTTTGTAAGGCGTTGTAGGAATTTGTTGATAAATAGGAATGGTATAAGTAGTCAGATGAACAGGTGCATTATGCTCATGCGCGAGATCGTGAGTTGCCAACCACGTATAGAAATTCGACCGGACGAACTTCAAGAACTCAGGTACTCCACAATCCCATCGCGAATGGAGGTAAACGTTTTTAATAAGGTGTTTTCATCTTCTTCCAACAAGGTTACCCGGAAGCCTTGCAGCTCAGAACAGAAAGAAGAAATTGGCACCACACAAACTCCTTTGGCGCCCAATAAATAGTACACGAAACGTTTGTCGAACTGGATTTTCTCATCTACCCATCCTTCTACCAAATTTTTGATAACGAGATTTTCGATTTTCATTTTTTGGTTCGGCTTCAACGTACCTTCTTTAAAAATGATGGTATTGTAAAATGCTCCAAAAGTTTCATTGAACATAAGCTGCGGCACCGATCCCAAAATCTCAGCGATAATTTTACTCCGTCTTCCAATTTTTTGGTTGGTTTCTTCGCGATAGATTTTAAAACGGGGATCGCCCAGTATTTTAGGGATGGCCAATTGAGGAAGCTTTGTTGAACACACTTCGATCATCTTAGCATTATCAATCGCTTGGCACAAACGGCTAAAGTCTTCATCCCGCTTGCGATTATAATACTCCATCCATCCGCATCGAGCGCCCGGCCAGGGTAATTCTTTTGATATGCCTTTCATTGCTATACCAGGAATGTCTTCGATGATATCAGATAGTGCGTATGTTTTTACTCCATTGTAAGTGATGTTCAGATAAATCTCATCGCAAAGCAAAAAGAGTTTGAATTCGCGCGCGATGGCAACAATGCGCTTCAATGTTTCAAACGGATATACCATGCCCGTTGGATTGTCAGGATTGATGAGCAAGATGCCCACCACGTTAGGGTTGTATTTTATTTTGTTGTATAAATCCTCTAGGTCAGGATACCATTTGTTGTTAGGGTCAAGCCGGTACGTGAGCGGTTCGTGACTGGCATGTGCTGCCTCTGCACTGGAATGGGTTGAGTAGGCCGGGGAGGGGCCGATAACGCGCGAGGTAGGCGTGATGTATTGATAGACTTTGCCAATGGCATCGCCAAGTCCATTGAAAAAGCAAATGTCATCCGCTGTGATTTGGACTCCGTTACGTTGATTGGTTTGAGACGCCAAAAATTTCCGGGTTTCTAAAATCCCCTTTGAGGGACAATAGCTGTAAGAATCATTTTGACGAGCCAGCTCCGCGATGACTTCCCTGATCCATTCAGGAAGGATGTGGTTTTTTTGAATCGGATCACCAATGTTCTCCCATGAAATAGGTTGTCCGGCCGCTTTCACCATATCAGCCTTCTTCACGATCTCACGGATCTCATAACTCAATTCATTAGCGCTTTCACTCAAAAGGGTTTGTCGCATATATTGTTAGTTTCAAAAAAAATAAAATTAACACTTATTTACGGGATACTTGATTCTAGTATCCAGCTTCGAGTATCTAGCACCATAAACAAAGCAAGAAACAGGTTGAAAGAAACCGTTTGCTACTGGAACTTTGAGTTATCAAAAAAATTATAGCTTTATGATCGTGACTACTGAAAACAATATCAACTACCAACGAATTGAGCAAGCCATCCGCTATCTCGAAGAGAATTTTCAACGGCAGCCGGAACTGGATGAAGTAGCCAAGCAAGTTCATCTCTCGCCTTTTCATTTCCAACGTATTTTTACGGAGTGGGCAGGGATTAGCCCAAAGCGGTTTTTACAGTTTCTTACAGTTGGCTTTTTGAAAGAAAAACTGAAAGAATCAAAGAACCTGATGGATGCGGCAGAGAAAGCAGGGCTTTCCAGCCAATCGAGGATCTACGATTTGTTTACTACACTTGAAGCCGTAACGCCACAGGAATATAAACTGCAAGGTTCTGGAATTCAAATCCACCACGGATTTTATGAAACTACTTTCGGACTTGCCCTGATCGGTGTAACCGAGCGTGGAATTTGCTGGCTCTCGTTCTTGGATACCGATGCGGAGCCTCGTATTGAACTTGAGAAGATGAAAACGCATTGGCATAATTCTGTTTTTAATGAAGATTTGGAGATGACTGGAGGGTTCATTAATCAAATCTTTAATAGAACCAATAGTAAACAGCCTCTTCGTGTTTTTGCGAAAGGCACAAATTTTCAGATTAAAGTGTGGGAAGCCTTGCTGAAAATTCCGATGGGCAGGGTCACTACTTATCAGACCATTGCATCCTCTATACGCAGCCCAAAGGCAATGCAAGCCGTGGGTTCAGCGGTAGGCTCGAATCATATAGCTTATTTGATTCCTTGTCACCGTGTCATTCGCAAAGATGGCGTGCTGGGTGAATATCGCTGGAGCGCAGCGCGTAAAAAAAGTTTAATTGGTTGGGAGATGGCAAAGGCCGAATGCCCTTAAAAAATGAGCCGTACTTTATTTAGTTTGTCAGAAAAATGGAATTGAGATAAGATCCTCCTCCGGTGATGGTTGGAGAAAAGGTTTTAGCGACACTGTTGTTTTTCCAATACACTGCCTGATTATCGATCGTGCCGGCTGTGTACACGTCACCATTTGCGGTAACCGAAATTGAACTTGCTAATGAATTCAAATTATTGTCAATTAAATTAACGAGGACACTGTTTTTCCAATATACTGCCAAATCACCGTTTACGTTTCCAAGTGGCGTAATATCGTTTACTGTGCTGCTATAAATAGATCCAGCCACGTACACGTCATTGCCATTTACAAAAATGGATTGGGCGCGGCCATTATTTGATAGTTCAACGGGATTATCATTTTTCCAATACGTAGCAATTCCTTCTTTTCCAAGTCCATGAATTTCTCCAACTGGAAAAACATTAGCAAGTTCATAATTAACTGTTCCGGCCACATAAACATCACTTCCGGAAACAAAAATAGATGTTGCCATACTTGGACTACTTCCATCAGTGAGAGATGTGGGGCTGCCGTTTTTCCAATACGTTGCAACTGCTTGCTTATTTGGAAACCATTGCCATCCGGCAACATAAATGTTACTGCCAGCAACAAATGCCGCCACTGCCACTGAGCCTGATCCGGTTGTTGAAAATGAGGTAACAGCTCCATTTTTCCAACATTTTGCAATTGAGGGACTGCCTAAATTGGATTGCATTTCATAACCTACAACATAAACATCCTTGCCCGAAACTACAATGGACTGTGCGTAGGTATTCTTTGAAGAATCAGAAAGAAAAATCGGTTTTCCATTTTTCCAATACGTTGCAATGGCTCTATTATTCGAGCCCCACATCCAACCGGCTACGTAGATATCGTCATTAGAAACAAATACGGATTGAGTCCAGGCATTCGCATTCAAAGTATCGGCAATCCCATTTTTCCAGGAAATCGCTACTCCTTCGCTAACCCCGGTGGTATAAATCGTGGGGTTGTCCCCGATATTATTTACAAAAAGAGGATCTGGGTTAATTGGCGAAGGATTTTCACGAGCGCATCCACCAATGAATAAAACGAGCACATAAAAAATGGAAAATTTATGGTGTGCCATTTAGATTTTGTTCTGTTGACCTTAGTCTAAACGAACTTTCTTTATTGAAATTACAGAAAAAGTTCCATTTTAAACATAATCAACTCAAAATTTGAAAATGACCTTTAATTTTTGGTTAAGGCGGTTGTTGTGTTTTATTAGGATTTCTTATTCAATTCCATATTTAGGGTCAATTTTAAAAATCAGGATCTAAACCTAATCGATCTTTTAGTTCTCTGAGGATGGGATTTTTTTCAGCGAGCAAATCAAATTTTTCCTTATTCGTATAGGCTATTTTTTTTATGTCTGATTGTTGCATGACGCTTTCTACCTTAATGGTTGAGTTGCCAAGCCGGGTGCGAAGGTAGGCCACCAGATCGGTCATCATGGATTGTAGCAGCGGTTCTTCAACACTATTTGCTAGGGCTACGGTAACCACCGAACCCTTTAAATCCACTTCGCGACTAAGGAGGTGAAATTCAGCCACTTGATTTTTGCGCAACGCGGCATAATCTGCCCACGCTTCACGCAGTTGATCATCTGTCAACGGGTTTACTTGTTTTGGCTCCTCAATAGGTGTGATCACTGATGGGGGCTTTTCTTTCGCTTGTAAAATCGAGTTGAGATTGAACGTTGATTTTGGTCGTGCGGAACGAGCTGAGGTTTCGGCCTGTGGGGACACAGGCCGAGGTGAAGATGAACGGGCTGGGGTTTCGATCTGTGGAGTTTCTGTCTGTGAGTGCACGGGCAGAGGTGCAGAAATCGGAAGAGCGTTTTCGGTTTGTAGGGACACAGCCCGAGGGTTTTCAGGTGCAGAGGCTTCCTGTGTCTCTTTTTTGGCAGGCGACTGTGGGGCAGCCGTCTCTAAATTAATTTTTTTTTTAAGCCTGCTCCAGAGGAAGAGTTGCTGTTGAGATTAAAAATGGAGTTGACATGAGCCATTTTCATCAAGCCCAGTTCGACCAGGAGCCGCTGGTTCCGACTGGCTTTATAATTGATGTCGCAGGTGCTTGCAATGTTAAGCCACGAAAGAAGGAGCGAAGGTGACGCAGCCTGAGCCTGTGTTAAATATTTTTGTTTGATGTTGTCAGGGACTTCCATCAGCGTGACCGTTCGGGCATCTTGTGAGACCAGAAGATTGCGGAAATGCTCACCCAAACCTGTGATAAAATTCTGTCCGTCAAATCCTTTTTTCAGGATCTCATCCAATAGCAAAAGCGGACCGCTTGTATTTTCGGCCAACAGGCCATCGACCATTTTAAAATAATAATCGTAGTCGAGGATGTGTAAATTATTAAGCACATCATTGAAAGTGACTTTGTGGTTGGAGGAGAAGGTCACCATCAAATCGAAAATAGAAAGCCCATCGCGCAAGGCACCATCGGCTTTTTGGGCGATTAGGTGCAAAGCTTCTTCTTCTGCCTGAACGCCTTCCCGGTCGGCTATTTTTTTGAGCTGTTTTGCAATGTCGGATACTTGAATCCGATTGAAATCAAAAATTTGGCAACGGGATAAAATAGTGGGAATTACTTTGTGTTTTTCGGTGGTCGCCAAAATAAATATGGCATACGAAGGCGGTTCTTCCAGTGTCTTCAGAAACGCATTGAAAGCTGCATTGGATAGCATGTGTACCTCGTCAATGATATAGACTTTGAATTTACCAAACTGAGGTGGGTATCTCACCTGGTCTATCAGACTTCGAATATCTTCTACAGAGTTGTTGGAAGCTGCATCAAGTTCAAAAATATTTAGTGAATTGACTTCCGCCTTTTCTTCAAAACCGTTGATGAGCCGGGCCACAATGCGCGCGCAGGTGGTTTTCCCTACACCACGAGGGCCACAAAATAGCAGCGCTTGTGCAAGTTTATTATTGTCAATGGCATTTTTGAGCGTGGTCGTGATGTGTTCTTGCCCTACCACCTCATCAAAGCCAAGCGGGCGATACTTACGTGCAGAAACTACAAAATTGTCCATTGGGCGCAAGATAGTGCAAATTAAAAATTGAGCAATTCGATTTTTTAAATTGATTGAATTTTTTGAATATGATTTTTTTATACGATACTTAATCGTATTTTTAATTACCAAAATCACTGATATGAAAGTAACTGCCTTGCTGCCAGAGGAAATGATCAATGAGGTGCGCAAATTTTCTGGAGGGAAAAATATTACTGAAAGCCTTCAAATTGCATTAAGTGATTATGTTCAGCGACAAAAGCTAAAAAAAGCTATAAAAAAATTAAAGCAAAGTCCATTGGAATTTTCGAAGGATTTTACCGCTGAAAATATCCGGAGAATAAATCGTGAATTGTGATCGCTGTAGACACCTCAGTCTGGATCGATTTTTTTAGACGATCGAACCAGCCCCTTATTGACAAGCTAGACACATTGGTTGAAAACAACGAAGTAGTTGCGTTGAGTTGCGTTTTTGGCGAATTGCTTCAAGGTATTAAAAATGAAAATGAAGAAAAAATAATTCTGGACTTTTGGGACACCTTGTTAAAGGTTGATGAATCTGAATTGTTTATTGATGCAGGGAAGAGTTCAATTCGCTATAAATTACTCGGTAAAGGAATTGGCCTGATCGATAGCTACATTTTATCAGCTTCTTTGAAATATAATCTCTCGTTATGGACATTTGATAAAAAGTTGAATGAAGCTTACAATACTTTATTATTAGGATAAGATCTAATTTGAATGATAACGAGGATTCTTTTATTAGGGGTTGTTCTTCTTTTTTCCTTTTCAGGAAAGGCAACTGATCCTTACCCCATCAATAGATTTATCGATGTAATCCATTACCAGTTCTATCTGGAAGTGAATGACAGCACGGATGTGATTTATGGCGAGGCAACAGTTTCTGTATTATTTAAAAAAAATAGTTTCTTCTTTGAGTTGGATCTGGCCAACAAAAATGATTTGGGAAAAGGAATGGAGACCGTTGAGGTTTTATTGAATGGCAATAACCTTGGCTTTTCGCATAACAAGGATAAGCTTGCCATAACCCTATCGACCCCTGCGAAGGAAAGCGAAACTTTAAATTTTAGAATTAAATATCAAGGAACCCCCAATGATGGATTGATTATCGGAAGAAATAAATATGGTGATCGAGGGTTCTTTGGAGACAATTGGCCTGATCGTGCCCATCAATGGCTACCCGTGGTGGATCATCCATCCGATAAAGCGTCAGTGGATTTTATCGTTTCGGCCCCGCTCCACTATTCTGTTGTGGCGAATGGGATTAAGGTTGAAGAGAGCTTCATCAATGAAAAAAGAAAACTCACTCGTTGGCAGGAAGAAGTGCCCATTCCCACGAAGGTAATGGTAGTTGGAATTGCCCGGTTTGCAACTGAACTTGCTGGAAAGGTGGACGATATCCCCGTGGAAAGTTGGGTGTTTCCACAAAACAAAGCCGAAGGTTTTCATGATTATGCTGTAGCAACAAGGGTACTGGATTTCTTCAATTCACATATTGGTGCCTATTCTTATAAGAAATTAGCAAATGTTCAATCGAAAACACGTTGGGGAGGCTTGGAGAATGCCAACACGATTTTTTACTCAGAAAATTCCGTTACCGGAAAAGGGCTGGCTGAATCGTTGATTGCGCACGAAGTTGCCCATCAGTGGTTTGGCAATTCAGCCACCGAGCGGGACTGGCACCACGTATGGCTGAGCGAAGGGTTTGCTACCTACTTTGCGAATCTATTTCTCGAACAGGTTTATGGTCATGATCGTTTGGTAAAGGCTGAACTTGACCAGCGCAAGCAAGTGATTGATTTTTTCTCCAAAAATCCTTCACCTGTTTTAGATACGACCATCACCGAGTTGGGAAAACTGCTTTCAACGAACTCCTACCAAAAAGGAGCTTGGGTGTTGCACATGCTGCGCCACCAGGTTGGGGATCTGAATTTTTGGAAGGGAATCCGACACTATTATGCCTTATATAGGAATAGCAACGCATTGACCAGCGATTTTGAGCGATCGATGGAAGAAGCCTCTGGAGAAGATTTATCCACTTTTTTCGATCAATGGATATATAAAGGAGGCCACCCAAGAATTGGCGGAACTTGGCATTATGACATTAAATCAAAAAGACTATCGATTGAGCTAAATCAGCTACAAAGTGGGCAGCTATTTAAGGTTCCCCTGGAAATTGGCTTTGGGCAGGACGGCTCTCAGGATGAAAAAACGACTTTTTTTGACAGAAAATCACAAACCTTCCATTTTGATCTTCCCTCCAAGCCATCACAGGTTGTGCTTGATCCCAACACTTGGCTTCTTTTTGAGGGCGAAATTCATGAGAAATGAGGTCTTTTTATAAATTCAATTTTGCTTCCTTCCGTTAACCTGCTACATTTGCAGTCCTTTTTAGAGAAACATTTATGGCAAATCACAAATCAGCAGAGAAACGCATTAGGGCAAACGAAAAAAAGCGAGTGCGCAACCGTTATCAACACAAAACCACCCGCACCCAGGTGAAAAAATTGTTGGAAACCGCTAAGAAAGATGAAGCAAAGCCTTTATTCAACGAGGTAGCTTCCATGCTCGATAAGCTGGCCAAAAAGAACATTATCCACTGGAAAAAGGCTGCGAATCAAAAAAGCCGCCTTGCCAAGCGCGTAAACGCGCTAGCCTAAACTAGTGTCAATCTATTTATTTCCCTTCCTTGCGTTAAGCGGGGAAGGGTTTTTTTATTTCTAAAAAGTGAAGAAGAAAAGGATTTACAGCACACAGTTCTGGCTTCTGTGTGTGAGTGCACTATTATTTTTTGCGAGCTTCAACATGATTATCCCCGAATTGCCAGCCTTCCTTACCAAGTTGGGAGGCGCTGATTACAAAGGATTGATCATTTCACTGTTCACGCTTACTGCTATGATCTCTCGTCCGTTTAGTGGCAAGCTGGCCGATCGGCTTGGACGCAAACCCGTGATTATTTTTGGTGGCCTGGTTTGCTTGATATGCAGTTTGTTTTATCCCTTCCTCACCACGCTTTTTGGGTTTTTCTTGCTTCGTTTTTTTCACGGGTTTTCTACTGGTTTTTCACCCACCGGCACATCCGCTTATGTTTCAGATGTGATTCCTGTTGAAAGGCGAGGGGAGGCAATGGGTTTCATTGGTACTGCCGGAGCAATTGGCATGGCTTCAGGCCCTGCTATCGGTGGTTTGGTGGCCAACCAATTTGGGCTAACTACCATGTTTTATCTATCTTCCTTTTTTGCTTTTGTTTCGATCCTAATAGCCTTGACCTTAAAAGAAACCTTAACACAACGTCATAAGGTATCCTTCGCCCTTTTTAAATTAAAAAAGGAGGATCTTTTTGAGCCGTTGGTGATTGCACCGTGCATAGTGATGCTCCTTGCAGCCTACGCCTATGGTGCCATGTACACCTTGCTCCCTGACTTGGGTCATCATTTAGGAATCAACAACAAAGGGATACTGTTCAGTTACCTTACTATTGCCTCTTTGCTAGTGAGATTGTTGGCCGGAAAAGCGTCCGATATTTTTGGTCGTGTTCCAGTCTTAAAAATATCCGTTTTGTTCATTGTTGTTTCGATGGCAATCATCAGCCTATCGAGCGCTGGTTGGATGCTGATTATGGGGATATGCATTTATGGATTGGCGCAAGGATCAACTTCGCCAACTTTGCTAGCGTGGGTTACGGACTTGAGTACGGATGAGCATCGCGGTCGCGGAATTGCCTCCCTTTATATTTCAATGGAGTTTGGAATTGGAATGGGCGCGCTGATTTCCGGTTGGGTATATGGAAATTCTTCGGCAAACTTTTTTATCAGTTTTGCCATTTGCAGTGTATTGGCCGCAATTGCTTTGATTTACCTTTTTGCGAAAAGGCGACACAGTTCTACTTCCAGCACAGCGTAAATTTTGTTAAATCTTTTACAGTATATATTCCTAAATTGAAAAAAAATCCTTTGTCAAGTCGCTGGTTACAGATTTTGTTTTTTGTCTTTGGAGGATTGGAGCTCGCTGCCGAATTCTTAAACTATTCTAATTTGAGATGGGTAGCAAAACCAATGCTCCTGATTCTTCTCATCGGCTTTTATCTTCAAAAGACATCTTCATTGAACAAAGTTTTTTTAGCTGCGTTGGTTTTCTGTTGGCTTGGGGATAATCTCCTTCTATTCAATTTTTTCATTGGGGGTCTTGCGGCCTTTTTAGTGACACACCTGCTTTTGATTATCAGCTACCGACAGTCTCGGTTTGCTAGTGTTGCATTTGAAGGGACTCAAAAGGTTCGTCTTGCTTTTCCAATTGTGTTAGCGGCCTCGGGACTGGTAGTGGTTTTGTATCCTGGGTTGGGCGAATTAAAAATTCCAGTAATGGTTTATGCCTTGGTGCTTGCGCTGATGGTTTTGCAATCCATCTTTCGGCTTGGCAGAACTTCCACAAAAAGTTTTTGGATGGTTTTTAGCGGTGCTATTTTTTTTATGTTTTCGGATTCCGTCTTGGCCATCAATAAATTCTATCAGCCCATGGTGAATGCAGGTGTCTGGATTATGGTTACCTACATCACTGCAGTTTATTTAATAGTTCATGGCGTGATAGCGCACAGTGAATCTGATATTTCGAAGAGAAAGAGATAACCTTTCCTCCTTATTGATTTGAATAAACCGTTTGCCCATATCGGTTAACCATAATATGAACTAATTTTTCTTCAGGTGAAATGACATTATCTCCAGTGGAGTTCAACGCCTCCTCTTTGCCAATTAAATGGATGGAGTTATCATTGACCTTTAAAATTTTTATAATTCTTGCTGAGCGAGAAACAGTAATTGGAATTATGTTTTTCACGTCACCTTGATTATCAAATTTTATGATGAAAGGATTGGATTCAAAAGAAGCGATTTTTGTACGGTGCTCACGTTTATTCAGGTCATTAATAATCATATAATTTCCGATGACCATGTGACCCCCTTCGAGATTAATCAGCTGTGTAAAATCCCCGGTTAATTCAATCGATCTTGTCCACATCGCATCTCCTAAAATATTGATCCCCAAAATGGTGAGCGGTTCACTAGAGGAATAATTATTTTTTTCTTCTATCCCTTTCATTACCAAGATAAAGGAATTGCTTTTTTCGCTGTAGCTAAGTTGACGAGGATAAGCCGTTTCTTTAAGTTTTATTTTTAGTTTTTCTTCCCCTTTATCGCCTAAATAGACAAACGTATTATAAGGACTTTCGGATAAAGTGCCCACGGTATGGATCACCACAGCACAACCTTCTTTGGTTAGTTCAAGGGAGGCGCAAAAATTATTGGCATCGGCTAATTTGCTAAGGCTATCAATTTTGTACTCAAAGTTTTTTACCCAGGAAGCTTTTCCGTCAGCATTAATATGTATTACGAAGGAGGAGACATTGCTTAATTTTTTATCCGCTTTGTAAATTCCTGATAAATAGACACTCCCGTCAAAACTTTTTATGCTTCGAAGGGTTATCGGATCACCCTTGTCGATTAATTCTTGTGTCATTGGAGAAACCTTAGTGGGAATATTCCATTTGCCGAACTTTATAGTTTTATCAGACTCGGGATTGACAGGTTGAGTGATTAAGCCAATCACCTCGTGGCGGAGGTGAAGCGTGTAATCTTTAAAAGTATTTTCGATGAATTCATTCTCTTTAGCAACATAGGCATCCAACCCACTTTTATTTCCATAATATTTAGTAAGAAATTCTGGGTGTTTAAGAATCTTTTCTGGCAAAAGTCTTGATTTCACTGTGCGGAGAAGTGTATCTGTAGATCGATTAAAATAGAACAGGGCACTATAATTTTCCGCGTTGCGAAAA
>DAHVFH010000056.1 GCA_027317105.1 Cytophagales bacterium | reverse complement strand
AAAAGCCTTTAGGAATTCTACCTCCTGGCGTTTTAATTTAACTGTCATCCTTTTCATCTGATATAATTTGACCGTTAAAGTAGTCAAAATAATCAAATGTTGCTAAATTAATTTGTTAAAACACTAGTACCACTGGTGGCGTTCTTTATCATGCCCTGATTGGTACGGATTTTTCGTACAATTCTTGTCCACAAAACCCTACCAGTGGCACCGCGTTCATCCAAAACATACAAGCTGGCTCAACGATTGATTTGGGAAATATTACGCTTCAGTTTCATGCTGCTTGTGACGGCAAGGCACAGGTGCTGGTAGCTACCGGTAAATACTTAGGCTCAAATGGCAAGAACATTTCCCTTGGCTGGAACTAAAAGATCTGTTCTATTTTTTAAGTCGTGCCACCACTTGGAGTGGTGGCACGACTGCTTCAAGGGTGGTTGGTATGGAGTCAGTGAACACCCCAACCAATGACCAACTCATTTCACCTTTCCTGTAACCTGTTTTGTCAGCAAAAGGAAATCCATTACTTTACGTATTCGATAAATTTTATTTTATGATGGACCAATTCTACTTTAGTAATTCCTGCGCCTGGAAGTTAGCCCTGTGGGTTTTTCTTTCCTGGCCTGGCCTGCTATCCGCGCAAGACGAAAAATCGGTTGCCCCAGTAGGGCGAACCTATGCGATCACCAACGTGACCATTGTGCAAGGCCCAGGCCGCAAAATTGAAAAAGGTACGGTGGTGATGAAAGATGGATTGATTACGGCCGTGGGAAGTACCGCAGTCATTCCGCCTGAAGCGATCATCATCAAAGCAGACTCCATGTATGTGTATGCCGGGTTTATTGACGGGCTTTCGCAAACGGGCGTTACCAAACCGAAAGATGAAAAAAAGGATAAAGTAAAAGATCCTGGCAATCCTCCGGCTGACCGTGCAGGGATTACTCCGCAAAATGATGTGCGTGATTTTTTAAATCCTGAAGATAAGTCGGTAGAAGAGATGAGGAACCTTGGCTTCACCGTTTCGCAGGTTGTCCCTTACGGAAATTTTTTACCGGGAAAGTCAGCAATCATTCTGTTGGGGGGCAAATCGGCCGATGACATGGTGTTGGTGAACAATTCGGCTTTGTATTCTGAATTGGTTGGAGCGCAGGGCGTTTACCCTAATACGGTCATGGCAGTGATGGCGAAATGGCGAGAGTTGTATAAAAATGCATCGCTTACCAAATCCTACCAGTCACTTTATGCGACCAACCGGAGTGCACTTCCCCGCCCGGAAAACGATCGGATTCTTGAGGCGTTCTATCCGGTGATTGACCAGCGGATGCCGGTACTTTTTAAATCCCAAAAAGTAATGGAAACGCAACGTGTTTTTACATTGAAAAATGATCTGAATTTTTCACTCATGATCGGTGACGTGAAAGAAGGATGGCCGATTATTCCAAAAATAAAGGCTTCTGGTGCAAAAGTGTTTTTGTCGCTTGACCTTCCTAATGAAACAAAAAAGGAGGATAAGAAAGAATCAAAAAAGGACAGTGTCAAAGTTGAAA
>DAHVFH010000054.1 GCA_027317105.1 Cytophagales bacterium | reverse complement strand
GTGCGATAGCTCGCTCAATATTTTTTTTCCATGACGCATGGCCTTGGCCAGGAATCGCATAGATCAAGTCAATACTTAAATTTTCAAAACCTGCTTTTCGCGATCGGTCATAACACAAGGTAGCATCCAATGAGGAGTGAGCGCGGTTGAGAAATTTTAATATTGGATCATCAAAAGATTGAATCCCAATACTTAATCGAGTGATGCCTGTTTCCTTCAATATTGTCAGCTTATCCGCACTAAGATCATCGGGATTCGCTTCTAAGGTTATTTCTTTTGGTTTAACGGGGTAGTAAACATGGATGGTATTGAGTAAGTCTTCAAGCTCGTTTCGAGATAGCAAGGTGGGCGTTCCCCCTCCAAAATAAATGGTCTCAATGGGCTCATGATTTAAATAGCCCTTCTGCAAAAGTAATTCCCTGCAAAGGGCTTCAACCATTTTGCTTTTAAGATCCTGGCTGGTCGAAAAATGGAAATCGCAATAATGACAAGCTTGTTTGCAGAAAGGTATGTGAATATAAATGCCAGCCATAAGTTTTATTTCGCCCGCAAAGTTGAAATAAAGTTTTAATAGGTAATTTTGAATTTACATGGGCATAAAAAAAATTGTCTTTTCGGTCTTTTTTCTGTTCACCCTTTATCACTGTGCCGGAAAGGATTTTTATGTTGCCGAAAGTCTAAGGCCACAATGGAAGGTCTTTACGGACGATAAATTAAATCCTTTTGATGAATCTGGTTATAAGGCCATACATATTTCGCTGGACTTGGCACAAGCCAAGGGTCGGTTTTTGCAAATTGAAAGCTATGATACCTTTTACCTGTTTATCAACAATAAGTTCGTAATCCAAAGCAAGCGGCTGATTCTAAACCCTGACAGTTTAAAGCAAATATATGACAATGCGATTTTTATTAGCCTTTATCAACCCAAAGGAATTAATAGCCTAGAGACGAATTGGGTCTCCCTTTTTCGCAATGATTCCCTTTATAACCCCAAACGACCCTCACAATCATTTTCCAATTTTATTTTAGTTGCCACTTTAGTTCTTCTTGTTTTTTTTACCGGTTTATATCAAACTAATCCACAGCTAACACTAGATTACCTCGACTTTACCAAACTATTTTTTTTAAGGGATCGCGAGGAAAGCCAAATTGTATTACGGATTACTTCCAGTGTGAATTTACTATTTTATCTATTTTGTAGCCTTCTTACATCGTTGGCACTAGTTACGGCCGCACATTATTCAAACCAGGGACTTTCCTTTTTGGCAAGATCAGCTACATTAACGACCGGCCAGGAAATTGGGCAATGGTTGATTTTGGCACTTTCCATTTTGGGGCTTTTAATGGCAAAGTTGGCTTTTGTTACGCTTCTGGCTCTTCTTTACGATTGGAGAGATGTGGCAGGATTTCAGTATTTCAATTTTGTCCGCGTGCTGCTCATTTCCCTTGCAATATTAGCACTAGTCAGTATTTTTTGCTTCTCGTTTAGCATCAACTTAAATTATTTCAATTTGCTTAAAACCGGAAGCGTACTGCTGGCAGCTGGCTTAGGCTTGTTGTTTTTAAAATTACTGACGAGCACTTCATTCCGTTCCTTCCACTTATTTACTTACCTTTGCGCATCGGAAATATTTCCGTTAGTGATTTTGATAAAGGTTATATTGTTTTAGGTACGAACAGCAACGTGTTGATA
>DAHVFH010000042.1 GCA_027317105.1 Cytophagales bacterium | reverse complement strand
GACCATTTTAAAAACGGCAAGAAGTAAAGAATTCCGAACTAAGGAAGGAAGGAAAAAAGCGTTTGACAACCTACAAAAAAATGGCATCAATGCGCTGGTGGCCATTGGTGGCGATGGCACTTTCACGGGCCTCCACGTTTTTTACGAAGAGTTTGGCGTACCCTCTATCTGTATTCCCGGTACAATCGACAACGACCTAGCGGGTACGGATTACACCATTGGCTTTGATACGGCTACAAACACCGCGGTGGATGCCATTGACAAAATCCGCGACACGGCCATTTCCCACAATCGGCTATTCTTTATTGAGGTGATGGGCCGCAATTCGGGCTATATCGCAATTAATTGCGGTATTGCAGGCGGAGCTGTGGCTACAATCATTCCGGAAGACAACATGACGCTGGACGAACTCTTCGCCAAACTTGACGAAGGGGGGAAAACAAACAAGAAGTCAAGCCTGGTGGTTGTTGCGGAAGGTTCTAAAATTGGTGGTGCTTTTGACCTTGCTAAAAAATTCTCAGAGCGAAATAATTATTTCGACATCAAGGTAACCATTCTTGGTCACCTTCAGCGAGGTGGCACACCCACCTACTTTGATCGGGTATTGGCCAGCAAAATGGGTGTTGGCGCTGTGGAGGGATTGCTTAATGGCAATCATAGTACAATGGTGGGCGTTCGCAACAATCAAATCGTTTTCAATGGTTTTGAAACCATCATAAACAATCGACACGAAATCGACACCGAATCACTTCGTATTGCAAAAATCCTTTCCATTTAAACTACCGGAATGAAAGAACTTACCGTTGGCATTGATATCGGAGGCACCAATACAAAGTTTGGAATTGTAGACCGTGAAGGGAATGTGATCCATCAAGGAAATATTAAGACGGCTGATCACGAAGAATTTCAGGATTTTTTTGATGCCATGGCGTTGTCTTTGCGGGAAAGTTTTACAAGTCTCACCACTGATTATTTCATTGCCGGCATTGGGATTGGTGCAGCCAATGGAAATTATTACACCGGCAACATTGAACATGCCACCAACTTGCGATGGAAAGGTGTGCTTCCACTGTCAAAAATGTTTGCCGATGAGTTTCATGTTCCTTGCATTCTTACCAATGATGCCAATGCTGCAGCAGTAGGTGAAATGATTTACGGCAATGCCAAAGACATGAAAGACTTCGTAGTGGTTACCTTAGGTACTGGCCTTGGCAGTGGATTTGTTTGTGGCGGAGTGCTGCTCAACGGACATCATGGAATCGCTGGTGAATTGGGACACACTTCTGTAAATCCAACAGGTCGCTATTGCAACTGCGGAAAAAGAGGGTGCTTAGAAACTTACGTTTCGGCCACCGGAATAAAACGAACGGTTTATAAATTACTTGCTGATTACCTCGAGCCAAGTGAGTTAAGAGGAATAAGTTTTGAGGATTTGAATACCAAGATGATCACCGAAGCCGCCCATCGTGGCGACATTGTTGCTAAAGAAGCCTTTGAGTATACAGGAAGAATTCTTGGAATGAAATTGGCGGAAACTGTGGTGCATACCGATCCAGAAGCAATTTTTTTATTCGGAGGGCTTTCACAAGCAGATGAGTTAATTTTCAAACCTACCATCAGGCACATGGAGGCTAACTTGATGCCACTATTCCGCGGAAAAGTAAAAATTCTTCATTCTGCTCTTCAGAATCAGGCCGCGCCAATATTGGGTGCAAGTAGTCTTGTTTGGGACCATTTAGAAAGGAAGAAAAATAGAGCAACAGTTTAGTTTGGATTTGCGGCAAACAATATAAGGTCGATTTGACTTTTTTTGTGATTTTTGTAATCAAACAAAAGTGTATATGTCGCGTAAAAAAAAATCACCCCGTGAATCTATCGTAAGCATGACCGAACTTGTGCTTCCTAACGACACGAATACACTTAATAATTTAATGGGAGGTCGGCTAATGCAATGGATGGACATTGTTTCGGCCATTGCTGGACAAAAGCACTGCAATAGTATCGTTGTCACGGCCTCTGTCGATAATATTTCTTTTCGTTCTCCCATTCAGCTGGGAAATGTGGTAACCCTCAGGGCAAGGGTCACACGAGCGTTTACCTCTTCCGTGGAAATAAGGATTGATGTGGATGCTGAGAATATTCCGGAAGGGAAAAAAGTAGCAAGTAACTCTGCTTACTTCACTTTTGTGGCGGTCGATAAAGATGGAAACCCGGTGGAAATCCCTGAGGTCGTTCCGGAAACAGAAGAAGAAATTGAGCTCTATAAAGGTGCCTTGAGAAGACGGCAATTGCGTCTAATTCTTTCCGGCAGAATGAAGCCCCAAGAAGCCAGCGAATTAAGGTCGTTATTCGAGTTCAAACAGAACTAGCGAAATGGAATTCGACCCCGATCTATTCCTTGCCACCTACGCGGAAAATTTATTTCTAATTTCACCGCCCCCTATAATAATTCTCGATCAGCCCTGGGAAGCAATTGCTTCTACCGACAAAATACTGTTGGCAAAAATTTTAAACGCTGTCAAACAAACGCTCAACGCAGTCACTATAAAGCATCAGGACTCACTTGATCTTTCCCATTGGATCGAAAAACCCGAACGAATAATTTATTTCGGAAATCCGATTAAAGGGATCCCGTTATATGATCCGGTAGATGCCCACGGAACGGTTATTCTCGCTTCCGAAAGGCTCATCAATCTATCACAAGACGATGAAGCGCGGAAAAAACTTTGGCAAGCCTTGAAAAAACAGTTTTTGATTTAACTTTCAACAATACGGATGTAATCAAAACATATGATTTCTACATTTAATTTCAATTATCATAGTTTATCTTTGAAATACAATTTTACTTATGCGCATACTTATTATAGAAGACGATTGTCGTCTATCTAACCTACTTAAAAGAAATTTCGATGAATTTAATTACGATGTAACAATTGCTGCTGACGGGGATGCCGGACTAAGATTAGCTCAATCGGCCCCTTATGATATTATTATATTAGATATCATTCTACCTAAGCTAAACGGTGTACAATTATGCAAAGCCATTCGCAAGTCACTGCTTGAAATTCCAATTATTATTCTTACATCGCTAGGTACAACTGATAATAAATTAGAGGGATTTGATGCAGGTGCTGATGATTATTTGGTAAAACCTTTTGATTTTAGAGAGCTTCACATACGCATTCTCGTCCTTACAAAAAAAAGAAAATACAATAAACATGCTGAAGTAGTGTCTTATGGAGGCCTCGTTGTAAATCTTCAAAAAATGACAGTTTTACGGGAAGGATTGGAAATTAACCTCACAGTTAAGGAATTTAAGCTACTTCATTACCTTTTGCTCAATGCAGAGCGTGTTGTTTCGAAAGAAGAAATAGCGGAAAATGTATGGGGGATTAATTTTGACCGAGGCACCAATTTTATCAATGTATACATAAATTACCTCAGAAGCAAAATTGATAAAGGTTTCAACGATAAGCTTATTCATACAAAAAATGGTGTAGGCTTCTTGTTGAAAAAGCGTGCGAATATGAGTGAACCCAGCATCCAATGATACTACCAAATAACCAAGGACTTAATTATAATTAACCTAAAATCACCCGTTTTCTATCCAGTAATAATTAAACATCATTGGTAATAAGTGCAAGTCCTTCGTAAGAACATTAAACTAATTAATTAATAATTGGTCATTCATTTGTTGCTTTAGGGTTTCTTTTCTAATTTTTCTAATATAATTCTAATTATTTTCTATGGTATATCCAATGTGTTAGTGTGAATAGTTTGATTTCCTTTGCAATCCACCATAATTGAGAAATAAAAGACACTAATTCAATTTTAGTTGGTAGAAATTTGACACGCCAACATGTATTGCCGTCATCACCAATTGGGAAAGCTGGGTTAATGCACTTTTTAATTCTAAAATGAAAATTACTTATCGGTTAACTATTCACTTCTCAGTTATCGTAGGCATCATACTACTCCTATTTTCACTCTACGTCTATGATTCAGCCTCCTCTGCCAGGGAGAAATTGTTCTTCGAACGCTTAAGAAGCGAGGCTATTATAAAGACAAATTTGATATTAGACCTAAAGGTCAATGCTGATATCCTTCAACTAATTTATTCCAATGCACACATATTATCGCGCGAACAAATTGCAATTTTTGATTCTACTGGGAATTTAATTTACCATGACGTGTAGTCGGTAAGCAACAGTGCACAATTATTGGCAATTAGGAGTGCACAGAAAATGGCAACAAGAATACCCAACTGTTGAGTAAATTAAGGTGAATAATTTCAAGAATCAAAAATGGTTTTACGATTATTTAACCGGTAG
>DAHVFH010000039.1 GCA_027317105.1 Cytophagales bacterium | reverse complement strand
TTGGGGATGCTTACGCAGGGAGAACTTAAAATACACAGGCGTAAAGTACCGGCCTCAACCTTCAAAAAGCAACACCCCTTGTGTACTACAAATGCCGCGAAGGCTCCAGGGGTAGCATAAAAAAAATTAACCCGTAGGGGGGTACGGACAATCGATAAATTCTTAACCAAAAATAAATTGAAATTTCTCGTTTATCCCCAAAAAGCTGCAATGTGGGTTGAAATGTTTTCACGTCAATATGCAAAAGCCTGCCTGCCCAATAACCAACCGTGCTAACCGAAGTTGCCCAGATCAGTCCAGTCACAATGCTATAAAATAAATATTGACTTGGTTTCAGTCCGCTCATCCCGATCACTAACGGAATGACTACCCTGAAACCATAAAGAAAACGATAGCTGAAAAGGATTTGAAATTTGTGCTTATGGAAGAAATCCGTAATGGGCTTTACCTTGGAAGCTATTTTGGGGCGTTTGGCTACAAACATTTTGCCATTCAATCGTCCGATCAGGTAATAGACCCAATCGCTTACAAAAGAACCAAAGAAGGCAGCAAGTACCACCCAGGGAAACTCGAAAAAGCCTCGAAAAATAAGTGATGAAGTGGTGAGGATCGCAGTCTCTCCCTCAAAGAAAGTGCCTACCATTAAGGCCAAATAGCCAAATTCATTTATGAATTTTTCCATTATCGAATCACCCTTGCACCAATACTACCATCTCATCTTTCAAAACATAAACCTTCGTTTCTACTTTTTTCCGAAGGTTCAAATAGTGTTGATAGGTTTCGTCAAAATGACTGCGCTTATTAATTGCTTCATCGTATTGTCCAGTGACTCCTAAAATCAATTCACAAACTTCGCGAACCCCGTGTTCATCGTGCGCAGTGATGTACTCAACAATGTTGTTTTTTATAGCATAATCCTGAAATAAAGGAGAGGCCGAATGTTTTACCAACAAGCGAAGTCCACACCGTTCGGCCACACCCAAGTCGAGCACATCATCGAACACAAAAGCTACTTCCTCTGCTTTCAAATCATGTAATTTCAAGAAATGATCGAAGGCAATGAATTTGTTGGTCGACTTGAAATACAACGAGTGAAATTTTTCGCGTTGTGCAAGATACAAAGCAGTCGGATTATCTTCTCCGGTGATCACCGCCACAAAAGGAAGTTCTCCATGATTTAGCCAATGTCCGAATCGAAGCATATTCGTACCCATGGCGTCTACTTCGCTGAACGGGCTTCCTCCCTGGGCCGTCTTCACTCCATTATTAAACACACCGTCCCAGTCAAAGACGTAAGCTTTTATTTTTGAAAGCCTGTCCTGAAATTCAGAAAAAGGGCGGCAAAAGTTGCCGCCCAATTCAGTAAAAATATTTTCAGTATTGCCCAACTTTATGACTAATCGACTTCTAAATCCTGAATATCAAGCATTCCAGCTGGCTTGCCGTTTTCAGTTACTAAAATAGTATCCACTTTCGACTTCTTGAAAATATCGGCAGCATCTGTAAGCAACGCGTTGGCATCGATGGCAATAGGCGCACTGTATTTAAAGTCGCCCATCTTTTGCCCGAGCACGTTTCTTCCATCTTGCTGAAGTTTTCTACGTAAGTCTCCATCCGTAAAGACACCCGATACTTTACCACTTCCATCGGTAATCGTGATCGCCCCGAAGCCAAACTCAGTCATTTTCACGATCGCTTCTGTGAGGGTAGTGTCAGCTGAAACAATAGGGTTCACTTTGTTGATGGCGTCTTTTACTTTCACCGTCATCAGGCGCGTGTGCTCTACAAATTGCTGCGTACCTAAGGTGGTGAAATTATTTTCGGTCAGCGATTTCAAAATCTTCCAGGGCACAGTGATGGTATGAACACCAGCATTGATTGCGTTGCGCACGTGCTCGGCATTGCGCACCGAGGAGAACATCACTTTAGTATCATAGCCATAATGATTCACTGCAAACACACATTGGTCAACCAAGTCAAGCGCATCATGGCCTTGATCTTGCAAACGGCCAACCAGTGGACAAACATAAGAAGCACCGGCTTGCATGGCCATGTAGGCCTGTTGCAACGTGTAAATCAAATGCACATTCACCAATAAACCTTCCCTTCTCAATAAATTACAGGCCTTCACGCCTTCTAAGGAAACTGGGATTTTAAAAACCGTCTTCTTTGGGTCGAGCCCCAAAGCCAACTGGCGTTTTGCTTCCTTTAACACATCTTGAGCTGTGTCACCTAATGCTTCAATCTGAAGGACAGGAACAATTTTAGAGAGTTTTACAATCAAACCATCCACATCGGTGATCCCGCCCCGGTGCATAAAAGTAGGAGTGGTCGTAAGCCCAGTGAGAAAGCCAAGTTGAAAAGCATCTTCAATTTCCTTGAGATCGGCAGAGTCTAGGTATAATTCCATAATTGTAGTTCGGGTTTATTATTAATGGTTATTTCAATACAGCAGTTTGCTCGCGGTATTTCACTTCAATCTGATGAAGTTCAATAAGCGGCTTCAAAAATTCTTCTAAATCATAAACACACAGTTGGCTGGCAGCATCGCATAGTGCCTTTTCAGGCTCTGGGTGAGTTTCCACAAATATTCCGTCTACTCCGGAAGCCACTCCTGCGCGAGAAAGCACAGGTAAAAATTCACGAGCCCCGCCCTTAGCATCTGCGCTGGGTATTCCATACTTCCGAATGGAGTGGGTAATGTCAAACACCACCGGATACCCGATTTTGCCCATGTGATAAAAGCTTCGCGGGTCTACAATCAAGTCGTTATAACCAAATGTATAGCCGCGTTCGGTCAAAATAATCTGGTCATTGCCTGCTTCCACGCATTTGGTGACCGGGTGTTTCATATTGTCAGGAGCAAGAAACTGTCCGTGCTTTATATTGATCACCCGTCCGGTTTTGGCAGCTGCCACCATTAAAGATGTTTGCATACACAAATAAGCAGGTATTTGAAGTACATCAACTACAGCCCCTGCTGCATCTGCCTGATCAGGGTAATGGATGTCCGTCAACAAGGGGAAACCGAACTGTTCTTTGATTTTGGACAGCAACTTTACTCCTTTTTCAAGGCCAGGGCCATTATAGTATTTCAGACTACTGCGATTGTCCTTTTGAAAGGAGGATTTATAGATAATCTTGATTTTCATCCTTTCCGAAACCTCTTTAAGCTTTTCGGCCGTCTTCATCATGATCTTCTCCTCTTCGATCACACAAGGACCTGAGATGAGGAAAAGCTCATCGGAACCACATTCGATATTTCCAACCCTAACTATTTTCTTGCTCATAATCGTTTACTTTAGTGATTTGTTATTACCCCAACCTAACAGTTGAAAGGCAAGATTTAATAAAAACTTTGTAAAGGTATTGACTTATTTAAAATTTTAACGTTTAATTTTGCGTAAACAAATATTAACTGAATGCCTTTTATCTAACGGTAAAACCACAAACGCGAATTGGAAAAAGAATTCAACATACAACGGAACGGCCCCAATATTGCTGATTCCATCAATTGCCGCCCGGCATTGAAGTCCCACAACTCTGTACACTGTGTGGGCAGGCAACCGCATAGGCGCATCCGAATCTGATAACAGCCTCTTTTATTGGTAGGATTATCCAAAATACCCAGGGTATTTTGACTTTTTGCTTTTTATTTTTTATCCCTAACACTTACACAACTTCGAAACGAACGTGAACAACAATATTTCTGTGCGTCAAGCCACAATGGCTGATGTACATTTTGCAGAAACAATTATCAACGAAATGGCCGAATCGGCCAAAGCGCGTGGCACTGGAATAGCCAGAAGGTCGCCAGAATACATCATCAGGAAGATGGAAGAAGGAAAGGCCGTCATTGCGATCTCCGATTCTGGAGAGTGGGTGGGCTTTTGCTATATCGAATCATGGGAACATGAGAAATTTGTGGCCAATAGCGGATTGATTGTCTCACCTCCTTATCGTAAAAGCGGAGTCGCCACAGAGATCAAGAAGAAAGTCTTTGAACTTTCTAAAAAGAAATATCCCAACGCTAAAATATTCGGACTCACTACGGGTTTGGCCGTAATGAAAATCAACTCCGACTTGGGGTACGAACCGGTCACCTACTCAGAACTCACCACCGATGAAGAGTTCTGGAAAGGTTGTACTAGTTGCGTGAATTACGAGATATTAAAAAGTAAAGAGCGCAAGAACTGCATGTGTACGGCCATGCTCTACGACCCTGTGGAGGCCGCGAAAAAGCACGTTGAACCGATTAAAGAAGTAGTTACTGCCGATGGGGAAATTGAATTCCATAAAAGGAGAAGATTCGAGGGAAATTTAAAATTGTTTGACCGTTGGGTAAAGTTTAAACAATTTGTCCTTTTAAAGGGAAGACGCAAAAAAGAGGGCGATAATGAACAAAAGAAACCCAATTTTTTTAGCTTCCTTTTCTGGTAATGTAGGTTAATAATTATAACGATAAATTTTAGGTCTAAAAATGAAAAAGGTAGTATTGGCATTTAGCGGTGGACTCGACACTTCATATTGTGCAATTTATTTATCGAAAGAACTCGGTTATGAAGTCCATACACTTATAGTGAATACGGGCGGCTTTGATGATGCTGAAATCAAAGATATTGAAAAGAGAGCTTTAAATCTTGGCGCAAAATCACATAAAACCATTGAGGAGACTAAAAACTATTATGAAAAAGTAATCCGATTTTTGGTTTATGGCAACGTATTAAAGAATGCCACCTATCCATTGAGCGTTAGCGCTGAAAGGATGTCTCAAGCACTGACCGTAGCCAATTACGCCAAAGAAATCAATGCTGATGCGGTTGCCCATGGAAGTACCGGTGCAGGCAACGACCAAGTGCGCTTCGACATGGTGTTTCAAATTCTGGCACCAGGATTGGAAATCATCACCCCCATCCGCGACAAGAAATTGAGCCGCGAAGAGGAAGTTAATTATCTGAAGGCTAACGGAATTGCCTTTAGTGCTGAGAAAGCTAAATATTCGATCAACAAGGGAATCTGGGGAACCTCGGTAGGTGGAAAAGAAACTCTTAACTCACTTGGTATGTTGCCAGAAGAGGCCTGGCCAACTCAGGTAACTAAAAAGGAAAATGAAGAAATCATGCTGGGTTTTGAGAAGGGTGAACTCGTTGCTGTAAACAAGAAAAAGTTTTCTCATCCTGTGGAAGCTATTCAGTTTCTTCAATCGATTGCCGGGCCTTACGGCATTGGTCGCGATATCCATATAGGCGATACCATCATTGGCATAAAAGGGAGAGTTGGTTTTGAAGCTGCGGCTCCTGTCTTGATAATCAAAGCGCACCATGCTTTGGAAAAGCACGTGCTTACCAAATGGCAACTCAGCTGGAAAGATCAATTAGCTCAATTCTACGGCAACTGGCTTCACGAAGGGCAATACCTGGATCCGATCATGAGAAATATCGAAGCGTTTTTGACCGACTCCCAAGAACAAGTTACTGGCGAAGTTTCGATCACGTTGCTACCCTACCGCTTTCAAATTAATGGCATCACCTCGCCATACGACTTAATGTCGGCTAAGTTTGGAAAATACGGAGAGATGAACCTAGGATGGACTGGCGATGACGTGAAAGGGTTTACCAAAATTTTCGGAAACCAAGTGGCGATTTATCATCAGGTGAAAGACGGAAATAAAAGTAGGCAGTAGGCAGCTAACAGTAGGCAGTTTTAGCAATTGCCAAATGGCCGTTGACAAGGGCAATAGGCAAAACATAAACACTTAAACACATTAAAACGTCAACACATCAAAACGTGAACACAACACATAAAATAAAAGCAGGCATCATTGGGGCAGCCGGTTACACAGGTGGCGAAACTATTCGTTTGCTATTGCGTCATCCAAACGTAGAATTGATTTTTGCCCAAAGTAGAAGCCAAGTTGGGAAACTTGTAACCGCAACACATACCGATTTGATTGGTGAAACAACTTTAAAGTTTTCTGAAGGCCAATCAGACGCTGACGTTTTATTCCTTTGCATGGGGCATGGAGAAAGTAAAAAATGGCTAACCGAAAACAAAATAACAGCGTCAACAAAAATAATTGATCTCGGGAATGATTTTCGTTTAGGCGATAAAGTGGGTAATCGTGAATTTGTTTATGGCCTTCCGGAATTCCAGCGAGACGAAATAAAAAAAGTCAACAACATTGCCAACCCAGGGTGTTTTGCCACTGCCATTCAACTTGGCCTTCTGCCTCTTGCCGGAAAAAAAATATTAGGGGAAGTACACGCCACAGGGATCACGGGATCAACGGGTGCAGGACAAAAACTGCAAGAGACCACGCATTTTACATGGCGCGCCAATAATATTTCTGCCTACAAAACTTTAACCCATCAACATCTTGGTGAGATCAAGAGAACGCTCGCTTTAATCCAACCCAACTTTAAAGAAAATGTAAACTTCGTTCCGTGGCGGGGCGATTTTACAAGGGGGATTTATGTTTCATCCATGGTGAATTGTAAATTAGATATAACTGAAGTGAACGAACTCTATAAAAAGTATTACGAATCACATCCGTTCACGCACGTTTCTGAATCGATGATTGATTTGAAATTGGTCGTGAACACCAACAAAGCACTTATCCATTTAGAGAAAGTGGAAGACAAACTGGTGATCCACTCTGCCATCGATAATCTAGTAAAAGGTGCAAGCGGTCAGGCAGTGCAAAATATGAATTTACTTTTCGGACTTGATGAGACGACAGGGCTTCATCTTAAATCAATCGGTTATTAACCATGGCAAAAAAAATAACAATTATCGGAGGAGGGAATTTGGGTACAGCCATCGCTCAGGGCTTGGTAAAATCCAAAATGGCAAAGTCTACTGACATCATTATTACCCGAAGAAACCTCACCAAGATCGAGCATTTAAAAAAAGAGGGATTTCAATTAAAGACGAACAATATTGAAGGTGTCAAAAACGCTGACTTAATTGTTCTGTGTGTTCAACCTAAACAATTAGCAGCATTACTCGCTGAGATCGTTTCGTCACTTTCTTCAAAGCAAATTTTAGTTTCAACGATCACTGGAATCACGACCGAAGAAATTGCAGGCCATTTGCAAAAGAAAACCCCAATTGTTCGGGCAATGCCAAACACGGCCATTGCCATTGGCCAATCAATGACTTGCCTTTGCGCGAAAGATGCTACCTCAAAACAATTGGAGGAAATCAAGAATTTATTCGATGGCTTAGGTCAGACGTTGGTGGTTGAGGAACGATTAATGAAAGCAGCAACTGTATTGGCAGCGAGTGGCATTGCCTTCTTTATGCGCTACGTGCGCGCAGCAACCCAGGGAGGAATTCAAATGGGCTTTGATGCTGAGGAAGCTCAACTTATTGCCGCCCAGACTGCCAAAGGCGCAGCTTCTCTCCTTCTTTCACGCGAGTCACATCCTGAAATTGAAATTGATAAAGTAACTACACCAGAAGGATGTACTATCGCTGGCTTAAACGAGATGGAACATCAAGGGTTAAGTTCCGCGCTCATCAAGGGGATCATTACTTCATTTGAGAAAATTAATTCTATTAAAAAATAATTAGCTGACCACGCGCCATAAATGAAAAAGCTTACTAAAGACAAGCGCCAATCATTGAAACATGGTGATTTGTTTAGTCGGGTGGCATCGCTTATCACGCAAAGCAAGCAGCGTGTCAGCACCATTGTGAATCAGGAGCTAACTTTACTTTATTGGAACATTGGACGCCTGATCAAACAAGATATTCTAAAAAACAAAAGAGCAAGATACGGAGAACAGATCATCACAAAATTATCTAAAAAATTAACCGAAGAATTTGGTGCTGGTTGGAGCAAGCCACAACTTTGGAATTGTCTCTACACCGTAGAGACTTTTCGCTCGATGAAGATTCTCTCTACACTGTCGAGAGAATTGAGTTGGTCACATCTCAAAGAATTGATCTACTTGAAAGATAAGCTGCAGCGAACATTCTATACGCAAATGAGCATCACTGAGAAGTGGAGCGTACGCCAATTGCGCGAACGAATCGACAGTATGCTTTACGAGCGAACGGTCATTTCTAAGAAGCCTGAAAAACTCATACAAAAGGAGTTGGCTAATATGCGAGAAAAAAATAAAGTAAGCCACGATCTGATTTTTCGCGACCCGTATGTGTTGGACTTTTTAAACCTCTCTGATTCATTTAGCGAAAAAGACCTAGAGAATGCGATCGTATCAGAGTTGCAACGGTTTATCATCGAACTAGGAACAGACTTTGCTTTTCTGGCCAGGCAAAAAAAAATAACCATTGATGGAGAAGATTATCGAATGGATCTGCTGTTCTATCACAGAAAATTGAAGCGGTTAGTCGTTATTGATTTGAAGCTCGGCAAATTTAAGCCTGCCTATAAAGCGCAAATGGAACTGTACCTCAACTGGTTAAATGAAAATGAAAAAACTTCAGGAGAGGAAACGCCAATTGGCTTAATTTTGGGTGCCGACAAAAGTGAGGAGCATATCAAACTGCTAACCCTTGATAAAGGGAACATCCGCGTAGCCCAGTATTTAACAGCCTTACCTTCCAAGAAATTGCTTCAACAAAAACTGAAGCAAGCGATACGAATTGCCAATAAAAAATTTTAAGTAAAGGAAACATGAAGTTATTTGACGTATATCCGCTATTCAACATCGAACCTGTAAAAGCTCGAGGCTCCTGGCTTTGGGATAAACAAGGAAATAAATATTTGGACTTGTATGGCGGTCATGCGGTTATCTCGATTGGGCACAGCCATCCTCATTACGTGGATGCGCTAAAAAATCAATTGGACAAAATAGGGTTCTATTCTAATAGCGTTCAAAATCCTTTACAAGAACAACTGTCAGAAAAGCTTGGGGAAGTTTCAGGTTATCCTGACTACCAACTTTTTCTTTGCAACTCAGGAGCCGAAGCGAATGAAAACGCGCTGAAGTTAGCTTCGTTTGTTAACGGACGAAAAAAGGTGATCGCCTTTAAAAAATCTTTCCACGGCCGGACTTCCGGAGCCGTAGCCGCCACCGATAACCCAAAGATAGTAGCCCCTTTCAATGCCGGTCATCAAATTGAATTTCTTCCCTTGAATGATGAAGCAGTTTTTAAGGAGGCGATAAATTCAGATATAGCTGCCGTCATTATTGAAGGGATTCAGGGCGTTGGCGGAATCCAATTACCCAATGATTCTTTTCTTCAAGTGATTTCAAAAAAATGTAAAGAAGTAGGCGCACTCCTTATCCTTGACGAAGTGCAATCCGGTTACGGACGGACAGGGAAATTCTTTGCTCATCAATTCTCAGGAATTAAACCTGATCTGATCACCATTGCCAAAGGAATGGGCAATGGCTTTCCTGTTGGAGGAGTTTTAATCGCTCCCGAAATCAAGCCGTGGAGCGGTATGCTCGGCACAACATTTGGAGGCAACTACCTAGCCTGCATAGCTTCTCTTGCCGTGCTTGAGGTTATCCAAAACGAAAGCTTAATGAATAACGCCACTGAATTAGGCAATTACTGGATCGAAAAATTAAAAGGATTTAAAACAATAACACAAGTTCGCGGCCGTGGGTTAATGATCGGCTTCGACTTACCTGAATCCTCTTCGGGCTTGAGGACAAATTTATTACAAAAACATCGGGTCTTTACAGGTGAAGCTAAACCCAACACGGTGAGGTTATTACCTTCGCTCGCATTAAAAAAAGAAGAAGCTGATCTGTTGTTAAATGCATTAGCCATCGAACTCTCATAAACAATGAAGACATTTTTATCCGTACACGATTCACCTGAAATCCAAAAGTTAATTGACAAAGCGCTTTTGTATAAAAAAAATCCACTGGTTGATAAAAACCTTGGGAGCGGCAAACGAATTGGTTTATTGTTTCTTAACCCAAGCATGCGCACACGATTGAGCACACAAATCGCAGCGCAGAATTTGGGAATGGACGCTATCGTGTTTAATGTTGGGCAGGATGGTTGGGCACTTGAATTTGAAGAAGAGGCTATCATGAGCGGCAGCACCGTAGAACATGTGAAAGAGGCTGCACCGATCCTGGGAAAATATTTTGACATCCTGGGGATTCGCACATTTCCATCGTTGAAAAACAAGGAAGAAGATTACGAAGAATTATACATCAATCAATTTGTAAAGTATTGTGGCATTCCGGTGGTGAGTTTAGAAAGTGCTACGCTTCATCCGCTGCAAAGCCTCACCGACTTGATTACGATCACGGAATCCTTCCAAGAAAAAAGAAAACCTAAAATTGTATTGACTTGGGCGCCTCATGTAAAGGCACTTCCCCAATGCGTAGCCAATAGTTTTTCACAATGGGTAAATGCCTGGGACAAAGCAGAATTTGTAATTTCTCATCCGGAAGATTATGAATTGGATGAAAAATTCACGAAAGGCGCAACGATCACCACCCATCAGGAAGAAGCATTAAAAGGCGCTGACTTCGTTTACGTTAAAAACTGGAGTACCTACTCAGACTATGGAAGGATTTACTGCAACGATCCAAAATGGATGCTTACCAACAAAAAATTAGAAGTCACGAATAAAGCCAAACTGATGCACTGCTTACCGGTGAGACGAAATGTTGAGCTGAGCGATGAAGTGTTAGACAGTTCCAATAGCATCGTTACGCAACAAGCCGCTAATCGTGTTTGGGCTGCGCAGTCGGTGTTGAGTGAGATTTTAAAAAATGGCTGATACTTAGCGAAGAAATTTTGAGTAAATTTGAGTTATGAGTACACAGGAAAAGGAAATGCGTTACCGAGAAGCCGTTCGTTACATGGAGAATGCTGTGGATATTTTAAAAACGAAGGCACGCAAAAAAGACCGTTATTATGAAGACCTGAAATATGTACGCATGGCTTGCGGCACTGCCTACAACGCTGTTTTACTCGCCCTTGATTCCTTTCTTGAAATAAAGGGGAAGCCGATTCAAAAGAAAAAAAGATCGCAAATCAACGTGAAAGATTATCAGAAATCATTAGCAGAGATTGATAAAAAAATCCTGAATGAATTTACAACAGCTTATCGCATCCTTCACATCGAGGGATACTACCAAGGAGAAAACAATTACGCTGTAATTAAAGGTGGGATGGATTCCGCAGCGCAGATTATCAATAAAATAAGGCCGCAAGGATCATCCGCCTTTCACTTAAACTAAATCATTATTTTCTTCTTCAATCCCGATATAAAAGCGCGGATTAGTTCGTAGTTATTAAAAAATGGACAAACTCTACATCATTAAAATTGGAGGCAATGTGCTGGATAATGAAGAGGCATTAGGTACTTTCCTATCAGACTTTGCCTCGATTCAGGAACCAAAAATCCTTATTCACGGTGGTGGAAAAATTGCGACCAAGATTGGGGATCAACTGGGTATTGTATCGAAGTACCATGAAGGTAGAAGAATTACTGATGCAGCAACCCGAGACCTCGTCACCATGGTTTACAGTGGACTAATCAACAAACAAATAACGGCACGTCTTCAAAATCTAAACTGCAACGCGATTGGAGTAACGGGAACAGATGGAAACCTTATTCGCGCGGTAAAGCGGCCGATAGGAAAAATCGATTATGGCTTTGTCGGTGATATCGCACCCGAGGATGTAAACGCTGCCTTTCTCAACTTTCTTTTGCAGCAAAATACAGTTCCTGTTTTTGCCCCACTTACGCACGCGCAAGGAGAAATCTTAAACACAAACGCAGATACGATTACTGCCGTGATGGGTACCGCCTTAAGTAAGTACTTTGAAGTCAGGCTTATCTTCTGTTTTGAAAAAGAAGGCGTTTTGAAAGATGTTAATGATCCGAAATCAGTGATCCGAAATCTGAATAGCGAGCTTTACCAAAAACTTTTGGATGAGGGATCTTTTCACGAAGGCATTTTGCCGAAATTAGAAAACGCCTTCTCGGCAATCCGATCTGGCGTAAAAGAAGTGCTGATTGGTGAACATTCACATTTAATTGCCAACATAGGTCGCGAAACAAAAGGCACGTTGATAACCGCTTAATATGAAAGAACACCTTTTTCCAATTGCCGTAGAATTGCTTCAACAATTAATAAGCGTGCCATCTTTCAGTAAAGAAGAAAATAAAACTGCGTCCTTAATAGAGAGTTTCTTTAAGCATTATGAAATTGAGACTTCCCGCAAAGGGAATAATGTTTGGACAAAAAACAAATTCTTTGACCCTGCAAAACCCACCATTCTGTTAAATTCTCATCACGATACGGTGAAACCCAATTCAGGTTACACGCGTGATCCATTTTCTCCTTTGATTGAAGACGGAAAACTTTATGGATTAGGGAGCAACGATGCGGGTGGTCCATTGGTATCGTTGATTCTCACTTATTTTTATTTCTACGGTGAGCGGAATTTAAAATACAATTTAGTCTTTGCGGCAACAGCGGAAGAAGAGATTTCAGGAACGGGTGGAATCGAGCTGATCTGGAATGAGCTTCCAAAAATCGATTTCGCGATTGTAGGCGAGCCTACCTTGATGGATATGGCTATTGCCGAAAAGGGTTTGCTGGTTTTGGATTGTGTAGCCAAAGGCAAAGCAGGGCACGCTGCCCGCGAAGAAGGCGTGAATGCAATCTACGAAGCACTAACCGATATTGGATGGCTCAGAACTTACCAGTTCCCAAAGATTTCCTCCACCCTTGGAAAAGTAAAAATGTCGGTAACGATGATCAATGCAGGGCAGGCGCATAACCAAGTGCCACCTGAATGCAAGTTTACCGTTGATTGTCGCGCTACAGACGTTTATTCGCTGGAAGAGATTCTTGATACCGTAAAACAAAATGTGAAATGTGATGTTACCCCTCGATCCCTCCGGCTTCGTCCTTCTGGCATTGAAGAAAATCACCCATTGGCTTTAGCGGGTAAGAAGCTAGGGTTTAACCTTTATGGTTCACCCACTACATCAGATCAGGCATTGATCCCTGTGCCTTCGGTTAAAATAGGCCCAGGCGATTCCGCTCGTTCTCACAGTGCCGATGAATTTATTTATTGAGGAGACATCGAGAGGGGGATTGAGCTCTACATTGACCTAATCGAAAACTTGTAATCAAATCGTCCGTTATAATTAATTCATTCCTATATTTTCAATATGAACGAACGAGTAAAAATTACCAACACCGAAATATTATCAAATAACTGGTATACGCTTAGAAAAATCACCTATGATTTTCAACGGAAGGACGGTCAATGGGTGACCCAAAACCGTGAGGCGTACGATCGAGGAAATGGCTCTACGATACTCTTGTATAATAAGAAGCAAAAAACAATTATCCTTACCAGACAATTCCGATTGCCAACTTTTGTTAATGGAAATCCATCTGGGATGTTGATTGAAGCATGCGCTGGCTTGCTCGATCTGGACAACCCCGAAGATTGCATTAAAAGAGAGACAGAAGAAGAAACAGGCTACAAGGTTTCTTCCGTAAAGAAAATTTTTGAAGCTTACATGTCGCCTGGGTCAGTGACTGAGGTGCTCTATTTTTTTATTGCGGAATATGAAAAATCTATGAAAGTCAGCGCTGGTGGTGGGGTAGACGAACACGAAGATATTGACGTACTCGAACTGGATTTCGAAAAGGCTTACGGCATGATTGAAACCCAAGAAATAAAAGACGGAAAAACCATAATGCTGCTTCAGTACGCAAAATTGAATAACTTGTTCTTATGAAACTCTGGCAAAAAGATAAAGACTCACTCAAAGAAGTAAGTGAGTTTACAGTTGGGAAAGATGGCGAAATGGATCTTTACCTTTCCCGTTTTGATGTACTCGGTTCCTTGGCGCATATCCAAATGCTGGAATCGGTTGGTCTTTTAACCAAGGCTGAGTGGTCTACCCTTTCTCATGAGTTAAAATCCATCTATGCCGAAATCCAAAAGGGAAATTTCAAGATAGAGGAAGGCATAGAAGATATCCACTCTCAGATTGAAGTGCTGCTCACCAAAAAGCTTGGCGAAGCCGGAAAAAAAATACACAGTGGCCGCAGCCGCAATGATCAGGTACTGGTGGACATCAAGCTCTTTTTGAGAAATGAAATTCAAAATTCAGTCGAGGCCATAAAGAATCTTTTTGATCTGCTCATTTCCAAGAGCGAAGAACATCAACATCAACTTCTTCCAGGTTACACGCATTTACAATTGGCTATGCCCTCCTCCTTCGGACTTTGGTTTGGTGCTTTTGCTGAAAGCCTCGCTGATGATTTAATCACACTTCAATCCGCTTACAGCATCACCAACAAAAACCCCTTGGGTTCTGCCGCTGGTTACGGATCGTCCTTTCCATTAAACCGTAAAATGACCACCGAACTTTTAGGCTTCGATGATTTGAACTACAATGTGGTGTATGCCCAAATGGGACGCGGCAAAACGGAACGAATCGTAGCACAAGCCCTAGCAAACGTGGCGGCCACGCTTTCAAAGCTGGCCATGGACGTTTGCCTTTTCTTAAATCAAAATTTTGGATTTGTTTCCTTCCCTGATGAACTTACTACAGGCAGCAGCATCATGCCGCACAAAAAGAATCCGGATGTATTCGAATTGATACGCGGAAAATGCAATTCACTCCAGGCCTTACCGAACGAAATTGTTTTGCTTACCAGCAACTTGCCATCGGGCTACCATCGCGACTTTCAATTATTGAAGGAGAAAATCTTTCCTGCCTTCCAGTTGTTGAACGACTGCCTTAAAATGACAGGGTTGATGTTGGCCAACATTAAAATCAAAAACAATATTTTAGAGGACGAGAAATATAAATTCTTATTCAGCGTAGAGGAGGTGAACAAACTTGTTTTGGCTGGCGTGCCGTTCCGCGATGCATACAAAAAAATTGGAGCAGCTGTTGAAGAAGGTACGTTTGCTTATTCTACTAAAATCAATCACACTCACGAAGGAAGTATTGGCAATTTGTGCAACGATAAAATCAAGGAAAATTTTGACAGAACACTGGCTTCATTTCAGTTTGGTAAAACCAATAAGGCAATCCAGAAATTACTGACCTCTTAGCCCTCCATATCCTTCAACTCAATCTCCAGCGCTCGGGTACTAATGTAAACTTCATTGAGAGAAAGTCCTAGGGAAAGCAAAAGAAACACAAGGCTCAACCCGAAAGTAGCAAAACCCCAAAGCTCGAAACCAAAATAGACAAACAACATGCAAAGCACGCATAGGAAAAAACTAAAAATTCCGGATGCCTGCATCTGCTTGATTAAAACCAATCTTCGTTTCAGGTTCTTGATTTGCTCATGCACCAAAGCCCGCTCTTCAGGCACTTGTTGGTACTTTTTATGAAGGTTGCGGATAAGCGTGGCCAGCGCCAAAAAGCGGTTGGTATACGCAAGCATCAGTAACGTGATGGCCGGGAATAAAAGCGCAGGAGTATTGATGGTGAACGCCATAACTAAATTTGAAAAATGTAACTTTGCCCCTTAAAATTACTGCAATACATGAACCCACAAACTATTTTATACATCATTTTAGGCATCGTCATCGTTAGTTATCTGTTCGATCAATTTCTGGAATACCTAAATCTCCGTGCCCAACGTAAGGATATCCCTAGTGAAATTTCCGAATTCTATGAAAAGGAAAAATACCTAAAGTCGCTGGATTACCATCGCGAACAAACGAATTTTTCGTTCTTAACCTCAGCTTTTAACCTATGCCTTTCTTTGTTGATGCTTCTGCTTGGCGGCTTCGGCTGGCTGGATAACTTGTTCAGAAATTATATCCACTCAGAAATCCCACTTGCCCTTATCTTTTTTGGCGTGCTGGCCATTGCCTCAGACGTACTCACGCTTCCATTTCAATGGCATTCGGTGTTTGTCATCGAAGAGAAATACGGCTTCAACAAAACAACCATAAAAACTTTCTTTATAGATAAAGCAAAAGGTTATTTGTTAGGTGCCGCAATAGGTTGGATTTTACTATCCGCGTTGATTTACCTCATTGAAAAGATCGGGCCTCCTTTCTGGATTTGGTTCGGTCTGGTTGCTTCGGCCTTTATCTTATTAGCCAACTTATTTTACACGTCCCTGATTTTGCCTTTGTTCAACAAGCTTACGCCCTTGCCTGAAGGAGAGCTAAAAAACGCGATTGAAGAATTTTCTGAAAAAGTAAATTTTCCGCTCGATAACATATTCGTGATGGACGGGTCGAAAAGATCAAATAAAGCCAACGCTTTTTTTTCTGGTTTCGGCAAGAAAAAGAAAATTGTATTGTTCGACACCTTGATCACCAACCACACCAAGGAAGAATTGGTGGCCGTGCTCGCCCACGAGGTTGGGCATTTCAAAAAGAAACACATTGTTTTCGGCTACCTATTGTCTGTCATCCAGATTTTTTTCACCCTTTGGGTGCTCTCGCTCATGGTCTTCAATACCAATGTTTCCCTGGCTTTGGGCGGAGACCAAATGGGCATCCACCTTAACCTTATTGCCTTCACCATTTTCTTCTCCCCTATCTCCGGAATCACCGGTTTGCTTACGAGTCTGTACAGCCGTAGAAATGAATTCGAGGCAGATCATTATGCGAAAGAAAAGTATGATGGTAAGGCATTGGCCAATGCGCTGAAGAAACTTTCGGTCGATTCGCTCAGCGACTTATATCCGCATCCGGCTTACGTTTTCTTTCATTACTCGCATCCCCCACTGCTGCAGCGTCTGGCAGCATTGAGGTAGGGAAAAGTAAAATATCATTACAAGAAAATGAAAGGCGATGCGCTTAGCCAAGAAGTTTTCTGAATTCTTCTAAAGCTTCTGCATTACCTATGACGGTCACTAGGTCACCGAGCCGCATCTGGGTGTCTCCATGGGGAATAAATATTTCGTTTTCCCTTCGAACGACAATAAGCGATCCTGCGTGCGGAAATGGAATTTCCTTTACGAGCTTACCATCTACAGATTTATTTTTTATCCCAATCTCTTCCACACTGTAAACCCCAAAACTATTCGTCAAACCTTGTGAGGTATCTGGTCGAATGATTTCATTTTCAATACTTGCCGCTACAACATCATACGCATTCACCACCGGCATCTCATCAAGTTCCTTGTGCTTTTGGTAAAGCTCAGGTTTTGTGGTTACGGTGATTAACTTGCTGTGGCCCAACTTAGTTTTAAGCAGCTTGGCAATGGTAATGTTTTTTGTATCTGAATGGGTAAGGACTACCACCGTGTCCACCGGTCTAATCTTCAGCCCACGATAGACTTCTTCTTTAAGATCATTGGCAAAAATTGATTCGATACCAATTGATTCCAATATTTTCCAATTCTCCGTTTGGGATTCTATCACTAAATATGATATTCCATGAAGCTCTAAACGTTTTGCTAGCTCTAACCCTGCTGGGCCACCTCCTACGATGTAGATACTGTAATAGTGATCCTCTTTGGAATTCAAATATTTATAAAGAATAGGAGATAATATGCAAGTAAGAATTCCAGCCACCACAATAGCTGCATTGGTAGCCGGACTGATTACATTTAGTGACAATCCAATTTGTGCTGTAGCAATGGTAAGCCCTAATCGAGAAGTGAGTAAAATACCGGACGAAAGTGATCTTTTCCATCCGAATAGTTTTACCATAATGGAAGCAGGAACCAACTGCGTAAGATAAAACGCGACCGTGAGCAAAAGGATCAAATTGAAACTGGCAGAAAAATCCTTCAGCGAATTCATGTCTAACTTCACTCCTACCATAATAAAAAAGATGGGAATGAAAAATCCATAGCTCATGCCATCGAGTTTGAATAGAAGCGCAGACCGATCCTTAGCTAAAAATAATGAAAGTAAAGCCCCTGCAAAGAATGCACCCAACACGGGCTCCATATTAATACTACTCGCAATTACTACGAAAAGCAATAATACAGCTATCGATCCGCGTATGCGTATTTGAGAAGCAGCATGTTCCAATTTGTAAAGTAACCGCTGAAACAATGGTGCTCTATTCAAGAATCGTCCTACCTTATAAGCCACAAAAAATACCACAAAAATGATGAGGAACAGGAGGAGCTCAAATTGAAAACCCTTGTGTCGTGAAATGCCCGCATAGATCGCAATCATGAGGATGGTCATGATCGTGGCAATGGCACCTTCTAATAAAATAATTTGTCCAAATTTTCGGCCTATCTCTCCATCGCTTTTTATAATGGGCACAATAATACTCAGTGCCACGGAAGGCAATAAAATTACCAGGAACATTTTGTTGATTCCATTGAACACAGGAAGACCATAAACGACCAAAAAGGAAAGCGCGAGACAACCCAAATAGATGAGAACGGCTACAAGGAAAGTGTTACTAATAAAATCGACACGTTGAAGTTTCCCTCTCGGGAAAGAGGTTATTATTTTTTGAATGTCCAAGGCTAACCCACTGAGGAAAATCAAAAAAAGAAAACCTGTATAGGAAAGGAAATTTAAGGAAGCTTCATTGCCGGAAATAAAATTCAACACAAATGGGCCAACGATCACGCCCATCACGATCTCCACAATCACGGAAGGCAGCTTTGAAACCTCCAGCCAGGATAGGATCATCGGCACAAACCACGCTACAACAAAAATTACGAAGAGAGGTAAATAATTTTCCACAAGTCATTGGTCTGGTAAATCGAGTATTACAAAAATACATTTTTATAATTTTCTATTCGATTTAATAATAAGGAACAATTTCGATGAGTTCACAGAAGACTCAACGTCAGAAAGTAAAAACCCTATTTCTTTTCGAGTAATTTATCTTTTAGCTTGGTCACCCCTAAATATTTCTCATACCAATCTAAATACCGAGTAAGCCTGTCTTTCTGGTAACTTGGCACCCGAATACCATGATGTTGATTGGGATAGATAATAAATTCAGTAGGCACGCCCAATGACTTCAACGCTTGATACATTTGCTCACCGCCAGTGGCGGGAACATTAAAATCCTTTTCGCCCACCATGTATAACGTGGGGGTTTTGATTTTTTCGACATTTAAAAACGGGTAAGATACCTTCATCCACTTGTCCATATTTTTCCAAGGCACACCCAATTCATTTTCATATTGCAACACATACTGATCAGTGCCATACATGGAGAGTTGCAAGGCACTACCTGCGCCACTCGCAGCCACTTTAAACCGTGGATCGGAGGCAGTCACATAATCCGTAAGAATGCCCCCATAGCTCCATCCACCAATTCCTAGCTTTTCAGGATCTGCCACTCCAATTTTGATCAAATGATCCACTGCGCCAATCAAATCAACTACTTCCTTGTTTCCCCAGTCACCAGAAATCGCTTTACTGTAAGCCATACCACGTCCATTGCTTCCTCTGTAGTTCACGCAAGCTACAGCATAACCTTTGGCGGCCAAAACCTGAGGGATCATTTCAAACTGAAAATCATCCTGTCCAGTTGGCCCTCCATGAATCCACAAAATCAAGGGAAGTTTTTCTTCTTTTGATTTTCCAAAAGGCCGGTAGAGCAGCGAACCGACATCAGTACCATCTTTACTCTTTGAATTGAATGCTTCTACGTTAGCCAATCGCTTTGATTTTATAAATTCTTCATGCACGTGCGTAAGTCTGCGTGGGGTTCCATTTTCAATGGCATAAATTTCACTTGGAGTAGTTGGATCACTGACCAACGCTACCCAATTGCTACCTCCAAGCTGCAAGGAATGCACAACGTGATCACCTGATGTGATATTCTTTTTACTTCCCGACAAGTCAAAAGCTGCCACATTACTTCTTCGGTCATCTTCACTGTTTACATAAATCGATTGGCTGTCATTCGCCCAATGAGGCGATGAAACATCGCGGTCGAGTGTGGCATTCAATATTTTTGGCTCCCCCCCATCTGCTGGAATCAACGCCAGTTGGGGTTGATCATACATACTATAGGTTGGCAATTGGGATTTCAAATAGGCAATCCATTTTCCATCAGGGCTAAAAGCAGGATTGGTATCCGCACCGGTCCATTTCGTAAGCTGTTTCATCGGTGTATTTCTTTCGGCTTCAATGGCCCACAAATCTGTATTGCTGTTTCGATCTGGATCCACCGTCCTGTTGCTTACAAAAACAATTCGTTTGCTGTCGGGTGACCATATCGGAAGAGTTTCATCAAAATCACCTTTTGTGAGCGTATCCAATTTTTTGGTCTCCATATCGAACAAATAAAGATGACTACGTTTGCGCTCCATATATCCTTGTCCATCCGATTTGAAATGATAACGATCAATGACAATGGGCTTTGCACTTTTCTTTTTTTCAATCTCATCAGAAGATTCCTGATCTTGAATGACCAAAACAATTTTTTTTGAATCCGGACTCCACACATAATCGCCAATACTGAATTTTAATTCGGTAAGCTTTTCCGCCTCGCCTCCGCGTCTGTCCATTTTCCAAATTTGTGAGGACTTGGTATCGTAACGCGAAGAAAGAAAGGTTAAATATTTTCCATCGGGAGACCATCGTGGGCGGCTTTCGCCATCCTGACTGGCTGTAAGTTTTACCGATTCACTGCCATCCCAATTAATCATCCAAATATTTGATATCGATTTATCTTTGGCAGAATCAGGTGTCGATAGTACAAAGGCTACCCATTTTCCTTCTGGTGAAACTTGAGGGTCAGAAATCGATTTTATCTTATATACATCAGACGGGACAAAGGGCTTTTGCGAAAAGGTCGCGGAAGTAGATAACAGCAACAGAAGAGGCACAAAATATTTCATAGTGGGATTGCTTTGATTTAATTCAACCCACAAAGTAGAAATCTGTTAGGAGTTCTGCAACAACTCTTTAATCAAACCATCGAGCGGTTGTGTATTTCAAACACTTCATCAAAATCCATTTTCTTCACCTTGATACCGATCAGGCGTATAGCCAGGCCTGGCTCATTAGGGTCATAGTCCTGCATCAGTATTCCTGCCAATGGCTAAAGTTACCGTTTTAACTAAGGTAAAAGATAATTGACCCTTGACAGTCACATACAAAGATTGTCAAGCTTAACAAAAGTGGGATAGATCTGGTATTTGTGGTTCAGATACGGTCTTAACTTAGCAGCACTGAAGCTACCGTTACTTCAGCATTTTCTTCCGGCACTTTCATCAATTCATTGGCGAGGTTCACTACCTTTTCTTTTAAGATTGGGAGACAGGCTTCAATCTTTTCGGAAAGTAAAATGCTAAGCGGATGGATGGTGTCGATGGAGACGGTAAACAAAAATAACACTTCGACCAACAACATGACGCTGCCATCCTTAACCTCACCGGCAAAATAGCCTTCACCGTTCTTTGCTAGTTCAAAAAAATACCAGCCATTTGAGATTTGGATAGACATTTCCAAAAAACATGATGTAAATCATGTCCCCCTTTGACGCCTATCATCAATTAGGCATACCCCAAATTGTAGTATTGTCCCATAATTCACTAAGGAGAACTAATTCAAATCACTAACAGCAAAAATTAAACACTATGAACCTATCAATCTTCACATTTTTAAAATTATCAGTCATGCTTGTTGTTCTGCTATTCGTATCGATAAATGTTATAGCACAAAAGTCGACATGGAAGGCTCCTGCTTCTGCCGACAAGCTTACAAATCCATTTAAGAACGATCAGGCGGCCGTAGCTGCCGGAAAGAAAATCTATGAGTCCATGTGTTTCATTTGCCATGGGGAAAAAGGTAAAGGAAATGGGGCGGCAGGGGTAAGTCTTGAGCCAAGGCCAGCAAATTTTTTGGCCATCTCCGTGCGTGAAGAAAGTGATGGTGCAGTTTTTTGGAAACTCACTGAAGGCAATCCACCAATGGCTTCCTATAAAGGAATGCTAACCGAAACCCAACGGTGGCAGCTGGTCAACTACATTCGCAAACTTGAAGCGTCTTCGAAAAAATAAAAAACACAATCAGCTATGGAAAATTATATTTGGAATAAACGAAAAAGAGTATCTACGGTTGGGATTCTGACGGTAGCCACTTGGTGCTTGGTATTTAATCTAGCTGATGCGCAACAAATGCTAACCAGGGAAGAACAAGCAAAAAAAGATTCAGTCACTGATGCAAGAATTGCAATGTTGGAGAAACACGCGGCCTTGCATAAACCAGGGCTGGATCATTTTGTAGTAGTTGGATTAACAACTTTTGGCTATGCAAGCGGAAAGACAACATCCAACGATGGGTCTGCCCCGCTAAAGGCAAGTGCATTTGGCACCGATTCGTATGAATTTAGCCCAATGCTTTTATGGAGACAAGGAAAAAAAGTGTTATTGGAATTTGAGCCATCCTTCAATAATGACGGTGTTGGCGTTAACTGGGCCGCCATATCCTATTTCGCAAAACCAAACCTAATTTTTAGGGGTGGTTATTTCGTTGTACCTTTTGGTATGTACACAAAAAAATTGGCAGCGGCATGGATTAACAAGGTTGCTACAGACCCTATTGGTTTACCAACAGCCCAAGATTATGGATTTGGCGTATCCGGTGGTCTGCCGTTAGGATCCATGAAATGGAACTATGACCTTGCTGTTACAAACGGGTTAACAATCGACCCCACTGTGAATAACGGAACATTAACAAATGTCAACTTAGGTGCTGCTGCGCGTAACAAAACATTTGTTGGTCGGTTAGGGCTATTACCCTTTTCAAATAATTCACTTGAAATAGGTGTTTCCGGAATGACAGGAGGAGTATCAAATGGTAATATGACTTATGCAGACGTTCGGGCCAATCTGTATGCGTTTGACCTTAACTATGTAAAGAATTTGAGCCCTGTGCTTATTAATGTAAAAAGTCAGTATAATGTCGTAGACGTGGGAACAGCGACTTATGTTAATCCGTTAGATGCAACAAAATCATACACCTTCAACAACAGTTCTACTTCCGGATATGGACAACTTTCCATTCGACCAACAGAGTCACAAATAGATTTTATAAAAAATTTAGAGTTGGCGTTTCGGTATGGTCAATATAATACACCTAAAAACTCCGTCTGGGGTGCCAATACCACGCAAACGGATTATGGCCTTAACTACTGGATCAATTGGCGAACCGTAGTACGCGTCACTTACGAGGTTCTTAACTCGAAGAGTACGGTTGATCAAAGCTTATTCACATCACCAGTACCGAATACCAAAACACAGGCATTCCATATTCAATTTTCCATTCAATTGTAATCAACAAAATTGCCATGAAAAAACTACTGATAAATAAAATCGGATTCATCTCAACCATAGGATTTGCTGTTGTCACTGCCTTCACGATTGCAAGTTGCGTAGCCAGTCAAAAGGTAGCTTCCAAATCAGGTGCCCAGTTGTGGGCAGAAAATTGCCAACACTGTCATAATACTCCTGCCCCGGGCTCTTTCTCAGGAGATCAATGGGAAACGATTGGCATGCACATGCAAACACGAGCCTTAATCACAGAATCGGAACGCAATAAAATTGTAGAATTTCTCCAGGCTGCGCGATAATATCCATCAACATCTCAAAAAAGGTAGGTTATCAACCTGCCTTTTTTTTTAGGGTTTAATTTGACCAACCCTTTACAACATTTCTTCGTGAATAAAGGGAAAGGAAAATCCAAATAACAAAATACATATGCAACGAAGGGAATTCATAGCCAACACGAGTGGAGTACTCGGAATAGGTGTTCTGTTGGAACTATTGCAAAGCTGCGCGCAAAATGGGGTAAGCCCTAAACCAACGGCCAATTTTACTGTTGACCTTACGGCCTCCGCTAATAAAGCTTTAAATACCATTGGAGGCTTTATTCTGGATCAAGGAATATACATTATATGCACAGCTAAATCAACCTACATTGCTTTGTCTTCGATTTGCACCCATGCCGGATGCACAGTAAACTATAGTGGTTCTTCCAAGCAATTCACCTGCCCTTGTCACGGTGGGGTTTACAACAGCACAGGGCAAGTAGTAAGTGGGCCACCCCCTTCGGCATTAGCACAGTATAAAGTAACATTAAGCGGTACAACACTTACGATATCAGGTTGATTCTTTTACCAAACAAATAATTTTAACCAAAACAATTTTAAGAGAAGTCATTTTCCATTCAACTTTGACGGAAAAGTATAAGCTGCCCTAATTCCCCAATAACTTAAATTAGAAATTAAATTAGCGCGAAGGCTAAAATCGAATTTCTTTAACCGGTATCCAACCCCAGGAGAAAAACCAATTTTCATCCCCTGATTGTTATTGCCAAAAAATAATCCCAAATCAGCCGCACCGTAAAACCCGCTACTTTCTTTAAGAAAATAATATTTTAGGCCACCGGTAATTGGAACAACAATTTGGTTATAATATTTTGCGTTGGTAACGCCAAAGTCATAGTTCCTCCCAATAAAAACCAATGTGCCTACTGATAATGACCAATTTAATTTGGAGTGAACAGCTCCTTCATAACTGGCAGAAACACCAAAGCCTTCATCTCCCCAATCTGACCAATGGCCGCTCGGGAAGGCCAGGTTTGAACCAACGGAAATCTGTGAAAAAACGGGAACAACCGTAACCAAAAAAATACCCATCACGAAGAGCTTCAGGCACTTCATAAAAAATATTTATAATAACTGCTAAACATTAGCATTGTAAGAGAATCTAACATAACAATACCAATCAAATAGGTCATTTTCAACGTCATTAGGAGGCATTTGGTGGCATCATCCATGGTCATTTTTTACGCGTTGAAAAAACCCGTGAAAGATTGAAGCCCAACATCATACCCTTAGAAAATCCTGATGTAGTATAGGGAATGGTTCGAACCTCATTGATCGAATAGCCGTTGGTCACAAAGACCTGGAATACGTGACCTCCGGTTTCAATATCAAAACCAATACTCAACACATTATGATATTGCGACATGTTTGCAGAATAAGTAGTAACCCGCTGCATATATTCAAACGTTAATGCTGTCCGCTTTGTAAATTTATACCTCCCCGACCCCACCAGGCTAAACATATCATTTTTATCGGTAAGGTTTTGCACCTGGTTGTAATGAATATACACAGGACTAATCTGCAAGCTAAATTTGGAATTGAATTTTCGTGCAATCATCGTTGAGGCCATGTACACTAATCGACTACTGAAATATTGATAATAGTCCACCCCTAATAAACTGTTCGGTTCTGAGTCTACATTTACACTCGCGAGTCCAGTAACCGAAATTGGCATCGACCCGTTCGTGGTTTGTCGAAGAATTCGATATTTCACAAAACTATCCACCATCTTATGATCGGAGGCGCGACCCAGTCCAACCATCAGTCGATCAGTGATAGCATAATCAATTCGCAATTGGATAGTGGCTGGGCCGTCCAATCCCCAGAAGGTGGTGGCGCCACCAGAGAAGGCACCAAAACGATGGGCTATCCTTACTTCCAAAGATCCTTTTCGAAGGGTTTCTACGGTGTGAAAGTTCACCAACCGTGTTCCTTTAAAGGTGGCGATGGTATGATCTTTTGGTGATGGCGATTTCTTTTCCACCTCGTCAAGTAAACTCTGTGCGATGAGGTTGAATGAGGAAGAAAGAAAAAAAATTAAGAATAGGTTTTTTTTCATTGCGGGTAGTTGTTGGTGATCCATTGTTGAATTCGTTGAGTTTGGCAAGCCGCAAGCGCCTGGGTTGGTGGCATTGGGTTGTATCCTGAATTTCTTAAAATAGAATTCGGGATCTTTCCATTGCTGGAATACAGTTTTACCTGATCATAAGTGGTAAGATTAACATTTCCGCCCGCATAAGTTGCATTGTGGCAGGAGATGCAGTTATAGGTAATGATGAGTTGAATGGAAGAGGTGTACGTGGACTGCAACGTAGTGTCACAAGGATTGATGTAGCCATCTAAAGGGTGAAGCGCTTCAAACGAATCATAGTAACAGCCACTGGCTAACAAGAATGTAAAAACTATGAGAAGGACGATTTTGTTTTTCATCTCAATTCTCTTTCGCACCCTGCAAAATCCAAATATAAACCGACTTGATCTGCTCATCGGCTAGAAGGCCTCGCGGGGGCATTTTGCCTTCGCCTAGTTTGATGATTGTCGTAAATAAACCGCTGCTGTAAGGCTTTCCGGGGGTTACATAATGCAATACTTCTGCATAGGTGATTAAAGGCCTTCGTCTGCTGGAGCCGTCATGGCATCCTACGGTGGCGCAGTTATTAAGGGTGATTGTCCTAACGTCTTTATCGAAGGTGAAAATAGGAGAAACGGGAATATCCGGATTGTGCCGGCAACCAGCAAAATTCAAAAGAATGAGACTACTACAAATGACGAATACCTTTTTTTTTAAATTTCTCACCATGTAAATTGTATCAGGCAGAATCCATCATTTTCATAAATTACGCAATGCTTTTCAAAATGGTTGGTTTTCAACATAAAAGTATTTAGGCTACCAACCCTTCCGCAGAAGATCACGTGAATGAAAAGTACACAACATACCTTATTTTGTAGATTATTGAAACGATAGCGGACAAAGAACTTCAGAAGCTCATTCAAGCTTGCCGGAAAGGTGACCGGAAGAGTCAAGACATGCTTTATAAGCAGTTTTACGGTTTTGCTATGGGGATTTGTTTACGTTATGCCCGATCTCGCGAGGAGGCAACCGACATTGTGAACGATGGCTTTTTTAAAATATTGACTAACCTGGAAAAGTACTCTACCGGGCTTTCTTTTAAAGGCTGGCTGCGGACGATCATGGTCAATGCCTCAATCGATCATTATCGTAGAAACGAAAAACATTACCATCAAGTAGACATTTCTTATATGAAAAACGAACGACTTCTACCTGAAGTGTTCAGTAATCTGGGTGAAGAAGTGATTATCAATGCCATTCAGGAATTGCCACCTTCCTATCGCTCGGTTTTCAACCTCTTTGTCATTGAAGGTTTTAAACACTCTGAAATTGCGCAGAAGTTGAACATTAATGAGGGCACAAGCAAATCGAACCTAAACATGGCACGGATAAAATTGAAGAAGTATTTGAATATGGAAGCAAACGAAAAATCCGAACAAAATGGATGACAATAAATTCGATGATTTGCTGAAAGGCAAGTTAAAGAACTATGAAGATCCGACTTTTGACGCCTCTGCCCTGGAAGGTCTTCATGAACGGCTAGGTAGTTTTCAACCTACCCCCTGGCATGGCCGAAACGGAGTAAGAAACGTTTTCATTGCTTCGTTATTTCTTCTTACCGCTATCAATACTTATTTCTTTATTCACAACTCTGTTGAACAAAACAATCCAGTCGCATTGCTTGAACCAGTGATTTCTTATGCCAATACGATGGATTCACTGAATTTGATTATTGAGCACCTGCAAAAGGAATTGACTCAGCAAAAAGAAATTAGGCCGTTGCCGGTTTCATTAACGTCACCCAAATTTCAATTTCATTTAGTACAAGAAAATGAATCCAACGGTCTTTCCGCACTTGATTTAGTTTATAAATTGGATGTGGGTGGAAAGAAAAATATTCCACAGCCCGTATACGAGCGACTTAAAGATGAGGGGCTTCTCACCGAAGATCATGGTGAACTATTTTTATTGTTGCATAAGAAAAGTACTCGGCCTGTCCAATTTGCTATACACGTTTCTCCGACTGATCTGATGGTACCCACACCACTGCCACCGACCATGAAGCTCTTTACGATGAACACCGAAAAAGCCCAACCAAGAAAAACCATAAAGATTATCCCACAAGGTAAATCCTCCTTAGCAGCAAAAAACGCATTGGAAAAACATTACTTTAATAAACTTGGAATCCAGATTGCGCCACACCTTGATTTAGTAAAGGGAATTTTTGCTCGCGGTGATGGGGGTATTACCCCACGTGTTGGGCTTACCGCAGACTGGTTAATTACTCCTCGAATAAGTTTTGAGTCAGGGATAGATTATACCACAACCCAAAATCTGTTAAATCACAATGATATCCCTCCTTACGTACAATACAACCCCCAGCTAGGTAGCTGCGAAACAGCAACGCTTACTAGTCGGCTTATTTCCATTCCTTTAAATATAAAATACCGAAGATGGATTTCGGAGAAAAGGCAGTTTGTGTTACGGGCGGGCTACACACCGTACATACTTTTATCAAAACAATCGCAGTACAATTATGTTCGCCCAGACGTTTATGGAACTTCTGAAACCGACCGGACCACAACATTTAATAACTACCGTGAGTTTCGGTTTTTTGGAAGTACGTTAAGTACCTCAGCGGGTTTAACAATCAAACGAAATAAAAATAAAGGGATATGGGAAGCTGCTCTTTTTTATGAGCACGGTCTTGGTCAAGGGTTTGATCAAAAGTCAATGCAATTGATCGGACTCCGTACCGCTTTTTGGTTTAAGGTGAGATAAGAATTGATTTTAAATAATTTATTAGAGATGAAACGAATCGCGTTAATAATTTTTCTGTTTCTCATCATTGCCGCACTTGTGGGTAGCTACTTATTCATGAGGAAACCAACAGATACTCGCTATGAAAAGCCGGTCTATGAACTCAGTGCTGTTGCGCTGATGAAAGATTTTACGCTGGATGAAGCCGCTGCGACACAAAAATACAGCGACAAAATTTTATTGATAACCGGAAAAATAAGTGAAATAAACCTGGCGTCAAACACGATATTTCTTGATGCCGCTGATCCGATGGCTACCATCACGTGTAGCTTTTACGATGCGGAATCTTCGAACATCCAGACGTTGAAAAAGGGAGACCTTATTCAAATTAAAGGTAAATGTACCGGTAAACTGATCGATGTAGTGGTTAATAATTGTGTTCTGAATCCGTTAAAATAATATGCCAAAAATTATACACCAACATACGTCCCTTCTATTCGCCTTCCTTCTATTAGGCCAGATTGGATTTTCACAAAACCGTTATTTCACAAAAACGGGCACGATCACTTTCTCTGCCGGAACTGCGTTGGAGGATATTGATGCAATTAACAAATCGGTAACCAGCGTTTTTGATATCAGCAGTGGACAAATGGAGTTTGCCGCTCTTATTAAAGGATTTGAATTCAAGCGCGGATTGATGCAAGAACATTTCAATGAGAACTATATGGAAAGTGAGAAGTATCCGAAAGCCACATTTATAGGGAATTTTGAAGACGTATCTAAAATTAATTTGAAAAAGGAGGGCATCTACTCCACAACCGTCATTGGCCTATTGACAATTCACAACGTGAAAAAAGAAGTGGTTGTTCCATGTTCGATTAAAGTAAAAGAAGGAATTATTTCATCTGAAGCATCGTTCAAAGTGTCGTTGGAAGATTATAAGATTAAAATTCCGGGTCCGGTGAAAGATAAAATCTCCCCTTCCGTTAAAGTTCAAGTTGCCTGCATCTATAAAGTCCTTTAATTACTGATTTGTGATGAACATAAAGATTGTCAAGAAAAAAAGGAAAATAGCTGTGACCCTGTTTACCATGTTATTGACTTCTTGTACTTACAATCACTTCAATGAAATATCAAGCCTGTGTGCTGGCTTTAATATTTCCTTAACCGCAACGGTGGTTAACACCTCCACCTGTGATGCCAGTGATGGCAGCCTGACCATCCTTGCTACGCGAGGAATAAGAAATTATAGTTTCAGTATTAACGGTGGGTCCTACCAATCCGATTCTGTCTTTAATGGCTTAAAAGCTGGAAATTATACCCTATCAGTGAAAGATAAAAATGGATGTTCTGCCTCGCAGATAGCTACTATTAACAATGCGCAATCCTCCCTTACCATCTCTATTGCTACCGTACCCAATTCCGGATGCCCAACGCCCAATGGAACCATTACCGTAACCCCAAGCGGGGCTCAAGGTACAGTTCAATACCAATTGAATAATGGTTCGTTCCAACCGAGCAATACGTTTAGCGGTCTTAACGCAGGAAACTATTCCGTCAATGCGGTGGATGCTTCGAATTGTCCAACTTCAGGTTCTACTACGTTAGCCTCGAACGGGCCGAGCTATAAATCCGATATCAGCCCGATTATTGTGGCCAATTGCAGCAGTTGCCATAGTGGAAACCGAAACCCCAATCTTTCCTCGTACACTTCGATAAAGGCAAGTGGGGCATCCATTGTTGGAGCCATCAATAGCAATATGCCTCCAGGAGGGAAATTAACACAGCAACAAATCGCGTTGATAACTTGCTGGGTGAATAATGGTGCGCTTAATAATTAAAGTGAAGGGAAGTCAAATCAAATTTTCTACAAGGCTACATTCCATCGCACTACTTTCCCTAGGCCTTTAGGGTGAATTACTCTTATTTTTCCACTTTCAATTTCGATGAGCTTTTCTTCTTTAAAATCGGAAAGACCACGAATTACAGACTCCGGTGCGGTGCCCACTATTTTCGCTAAATCTTCGCGCGATATGTGTATGTTATCTTTTTCTGTTTTTCCTTCCGCCAGTTTCAACAGTGCTTCCGCTATCCGTTGCCGCACTGAATTGTAGGCCAGGTTGAGTAACTGATTTTCTTTATCAGCTACCTTTTTGCATAATAAGCCAATAAAACTTGAGGAAACATCGGGTTGGCCAAACAGCAAAGTAAGAAAATCCTGTTTTGGCACTTGCACAATTTCAGTATCCTCAAGCGCAACGGCTGATTCCCGGTAATGAATGTTTTCTATTATTGGTTCAAATCCAAAAAAATCACTGGGCCCATAAAGATTGGTGATCAGTTCTTTTCCGTCTTGATTGGATTTAAAAGTTTTTACATTACCCGATTTTACAAAGAAAATATTAAGTGGGAGATCCCCTTCCATAAAAATTTCACTTTTCTTTTTGAAGTGTTTTAATTTCCGGTCTTTGCAGAGGTCATTGAGCTTCAAAATTTTCTGTGCATCGATGATGAAGTTATCCAGCCCCTCAAGGGTATTATGGTATTCCTTGGTGCGCATCGACTGTTTATTAAGTCGAGCTTCCACGGCATTCAAAAGCTCGGTATCATCAAAGGGTTTGGTGAGGTAGTCATCCGCACCAAGGTTCATCCCTTTTCTTATTTCAGATTTTTCCGCTTTGGCCGTAAGGAAGATAAAGGGGATCAGCGAAGCAGTGGCATCTTTCCCTAAAATATGCAAGACCCCATAGCCGTCAAGCTCGGGCATCATGATATCACAAATGATCAGGTCCGGTAATTTTTCGAAGGCGAGCTTTACGCCCACCTTTCCGTTTTCGGCTGTGAGTACTTCGTAGTTTGCCAGGGAAAGGATCTCTGCCGTGTTTTCCCTAACCTCAAGATTGTCTTCGATTAATAGAATTTTTTTCATCGTTGTTCAATCGGAATAGTTATCGCAAAGGTACTGCCTTTTCCATATTCACTTACAAAATTTATCGAGCCGTTCAACAACTCCACATATCTTTTCACAATGTTCAGCCCAAGGCCTGTCCCTTGAATAGAAGTCACATTGCTAGCCCTGAAGAACCGCTCGAACAAATGCTTCTGTTCTTGGGGAGGAATGCCCATCCCTTCATCGCGAATGCTGATTTTGATGACACTTTCTTTGAGTGAGCAGCTAATGAAAATGTGTTTATTGGGTCCTGAGTATTTGCTGGAGTTGGAAATTAAGTTGAACAAAATATTACGTAAAATTCGGCCATCTGTAAGGAGGTGTAGATCAGGAATTTTATCGATCACAATTTGCTGTCCTTCTTTAAGGGATGCGCGCATTTCCTCAATAATATCCATCAGCAGGCTGTCAAGATTTACTGGCTCTTTCGCCAAGTCAACCTTTCCTTCTTCTAATTTTCCAAGTGAAAGAAAATCATCCAAGATAGTCGTCAAATGCTTTACGGAAGACCGCACACGATTGGTGTGTTTATCGATCTTATCCAGCTCGCCCCGTTCCTTATATTGCTCAATTAGCGCGATGGAACTAAGCACTGTACTAAGTGGTGTACGAAACTCGTGTGAAGCAATGGAAACAAACTTGGATTTCAGCTCGCTAAGCTCACGCTCCCGTTCTACTGATTTCAGCGCCTCTTCTTCCGCTTTCTTTCGTTCAATTATCTCACGTTCAAGCTCTTGGATACTAGAATTTAAATCTTCCGTACGAGCCTTTACTTTCCGTTCAAGCTCTGAGGCATAGACAATAAGCTGCTCCTCGCTCCTTTTCATAGCTTCCTCTGAATTTTTGCGCCACGAAATATCGCTGATGAATGCGATGGCAATGAAACTATCTTCAGTCTGTGAATAACTTAGGCTAATTTCCACTGGAAATTCCTTTCCGTCTTTCTTTAATGCTTTAAGATCCCTACCATGCCCCATCCTTCTCGGTGATGGATTCTTATTAAAGTTATCGCGAAGTTTAACGTGGCCACTTTTATACTCTTCAGGCAAAAGCACTTCCAAATCCTTTCCACTCAGTTCATTTTGCTTGTACCCAAACATTTCTTCCGCCACCCTATTGGCTACCAATATTTTTCCGGATTTGTCAATCACAATAATACCCTCAGTCATGCTTTGAAAAATCTCTCGAAAAGCTTCGTTGGATACGACTGAAAGTTCAAAAGATGCCGGCATTTAACAAGTTAAGGAGGCAAGTTACATGATTAAAATCATTTTTTCCACTGACCCACATGGATGTTTCTATTACTCAAGACACAGACCTTTACCTAATAAATAATAGTAATACCTAATCCCTTTGAAAAAAGCACCGTCTATCTTGTGCGTTATTGATTTTTCGAAATCCTCCATTCAAGCATTGGAGTGGGCTGCAAGTATGGCCGAGAAGTTGAGTGCTCACCTTAACATTTCACACCCACAACGACTCAACCTCTTAGCAAAAGACAATAATATGCTTTCCGCAAAAAATAAAATGGAGGAAGAAGCGAGTAGAAATTTTGAAGTCGTTGCCAAAAAACTGTTCAAAAACAAAACACTATCATATGATTTTCAATCCGAAATTGGATTCATTCAAGGCAGGGTTCAAGAACACGTTAGCCACGGTAACGTTTTATTCGTGGTCATGAGCAAAGAACTGATTAACAACAACAAAGAATCGGTAGACGAACTGCTTACACACATTGAAGTGCCATTGGTAATTGTTCCAGATTCAGCACACATTCTTGCCATAGCCTGATTTTATAAGTCAATTTTAGAGTCGCTATTTAGGTCGAGACCATTGCTTGGAGAGGTGGCACGATTAAGGTTTTAAATACACGTATTTCAACATCCATCAAGTAATGTACTACCATCATTTAATCTGAATCGGTAATGCAGAAGTTATAAAAAGATGATCAAAATCATATTTTTTTATGAGCCTGTTAAGGCCATCTGTTGTCCATGAACATCGATCTTTACTCAAGAATATTTTTGAAATGAAATTTAGGTAGTCTAAATCTCTCTTTTTTTTGATGACAAGGTTATGACCATGAAAAAAATACTTGTGCCAACCGATTTTTCCCAACCAGCACAATGGGCACTTGAAACTGCGATCGGTATTGCCAGGAAAACAAAGGCTGATATCATCTTGTTGCATGTCATAGAGCAGCCTATGGAATTGTCTTTTAATGCTGAGGAGCAGATTGCAGGCTATTCAAATCAGGAAGAAAAACGTTATGTGTTGGAACTCATAAATAAGGGTAAAAACCTATTAGAAGAAGCAGAACGGAGTGTCAAGACTTCAGAAGTGATCATTTACACTCAGCTGAAGATTGGCAATCCTTTCCATGGAATACGATCCATCATTTCAGCTTTCAAAGCTGACTTAGTAGTGATGGGCACATCCGGGCGCACGAAAATAGAAGAGGCTTTGATCGGTTCAAATACCGAAAGAGTGGTAAGATACTCAAAACGACCGGTCTTTTCTGTTCACGAAAAACCAACTACAACAGAATACAAAAACATTGTTTATGCTACCTCCTTAAACGAAGGGGAAAGAAGCTTCATTGAAATCGTGAAGTTGATGCAGGAAACTTACTACGCTACGCTCCATTTGGTAAGGGTCAACACGCCAATGGAATTCCAACCCGATCACGAAGTAAAAAAAGAAATGGCAAACTTTGTAGCAAAAATGAACTTGACCAATTACACATTGAATGTCTTTAGTGATTATGAGGAAGAAGAAGGAATCCTTCATTTCGCCTCGGGGATAAAAGCAGACGCAATTGCTATGGCTTCCCGAAAACGAACAGGATTCTCCAGTGTCTTAAGCCGCAGCATAACGGAGGATGTGATTAACCATTCTTCCATGCCTGTATTAACGTATGTGATTAACTCTAATTGAATCTAAAACGAAATATTTCAATACCTACCTCTTTGTTACAACAAATCAAATACTTTATGAAAAAGATATTAGTACCCTGCGATTTTTCTGAATCTGCCACCAACGCTTTTCGGTTTGCCATCGATCTTGCCAACGAGAGTGACGGACAGGTGATTTTGCTTCACGTAATAGAACTTCCGGTGATGTACGACACCATGCTTATGCCCTCACTTTCTTTAGAGGAAGTTTACTTGAAGGACAGCAAGGAAAGTGCATTGAAAAACTTCTCAAAAATGAAAGCCAAGTGGGCCAAGGAAGGACCAAAGATAACATGGGAAGTAGCCTACGGCCCTACGGCCTCTTCCATCATTAACATGGCACAAGAGAATAAGGTTGACCTTATCGTAATGGGTACCCGAGGGGCTTCCGGATTGAAGGAAATTATTGTAGGCTCGAACACCGAAAAGATAGTGCGGCTTTCTTCTGTGCCGATGATTGCCATCAAGAAATACAGCAAAGGTGCGATCAAGAATATCGTTTTCCCAAATGCCCTTCAGGAAGAGGAAGAAGTACTAGCTACCCAAGTCAAAAAATTGCAGGATTTCTTTAAAGCTAAACTGCACATTGTTTACATCAACACGCCTTCGAATTTTAAACGCGACCTAGAGACACGTCAGCTCCTCAATGGGTTTGCTAAACGTTATATGTTCAGAGATTTTACCATCAATATCTTCAACGATATCAATCAAGAGTCTGGGCTTACAAATTTCGCAAAAGAAGTAAAGGCCGACATGGTAGCCATGGGCACCCATGGGCGAACAGGCCTTGCCCACCTGATGAGCGGAAGCATTGCGGAAGATGTGGTGAATCACATCGAGTGCCCTATCTGGACGTATAAGACCAAATGATTGCTTCATGAACAGTGACCTGTTGGAAATAGCCAACCTACCCGTTGAGCGCACGGTGAAATGCGCCCACTGTGGATTGGTATGTGAAAAGGAAGTGGTGCTTTCCGGAGAAAATTCCTTTTGTTGCTATGGATGCAAAACCGTATATGAAATCCTGGACGAAAACAATCTCTGCGAATACTATTCCCTTGACGAAAGTCCGGGCGTCTCGTTGCGTCATGTACGCGAAGAAAGTTTTGCTTTTCTTGACGATCCGGAGATTGCAAAAAAAATAATAACCTTCCAATCCGATTCTTTCAGCAGGGCACAATTTTCCATCCCCAATATCCACTGCATCTCCTGTATATGGCTACTGGAAAACCTAAAACGCCTAAACAGTGGCGTGATCCGGTCAGAAGTAAATTTCAGCCACAGGCAAATCACCCTCGATTTTAACCCCAGCAAAATTTCACTAGCTGCAGTGGCCAGATTGCTATCTTCTTTGGGATATGCCCCGTTGATTACATTGGAAGAGATAAAGCCGACAGCGGCACTTAGCAAAGCGTTAATTATCCGGCTTACTGTGGCTGGTTTCTGTTTTGGCAACATCATGATGCTCAGTTTCCCAGAATACCTGGGGCTCGATAATTCAGACGCTCAACTACGCACTTTATTTTCATATTTAAATCTGCTTCTAGTAATGCCTGTGGTTCTTTACAGTGGTCAAGACTACTTCATAGCGGCATGGAAAAGCTTCAGGCAAAAGCGGATCAACATTGACGTGCCGATTGCCGTGGGACTTGCCGTACTTTTTTTACGCAGTGCTTACGACATCCTCGCCCATCAAGGCCCTGGTTATCTCGACTCACTTTCAGGACTCGTTTTCTTTTTGCTGATCGGTCGGTGGTTTCAAAGCAAAACGTATGACAGCCTTGCCTTTGACAGGGATTACAAATCGTATTTCCCGCTAGCGGTCAATAAGAAAATCGACAACGATTGGAACCCCCTTCTGGTTCATCATTTGGAAAAAGGAGATATAATCCAGATAAGGAATATGGAAATTGTTCCCGCGGATAGCTATTTAATGAGCAAACAAGCTTTCATCGATTACAGTTTTGTGACTGGTGAATCAAAGCCTGTGCATGTTCAAGAGGGAGCCTTGATTTATGGCGGGGGAAGATTGATTGGACAACCTGCTGAATTTGTGGTAGAGAAAAAAATAGCGCAAAGTCACCTGACGAGCCTATGGAACTATGAGACATTTCATAAAAATGAAGAGAGCCGATACAAAAAAATGATTGACACCGTTGCTCAAAAATTCACCTGGGTGATTTTAGGCATTGCCGCAATGACGGCCATTTATTGGCACTTTGTTTCACCCAACCAAATGTGGTTGATTTTCACTTCGGTGTTGATTGTGGCTTGCCCTTGCGCGCTGGCCTTGGCAGCACCATTCACTTTTGGCAATATGCTCCGCGTGTTTGGGCGAAATGGTTTCTATTTAAAAAATGCCGATGTGATCGAGCGGATGGCCGCCATCGATTCAATTGTCTTCGACAAAACTGGCACGGTAACGCAAGGCGCATCAACCATTACGTTTAATGGCACACTTTCTTCTGAAGAGCTCGGTATGGTGAAAGCACTCACGGCCTCATCCGTCCATCCGCTAAGTCGCACTATTGCCAAGTCAATAGCGGCATCACCAATGCCACTTTCTACTTTCGAGGAAGTTCCTTCAGAAGGAATTGCAGGCGTGATAATCAATCATCAGTTAAAAATAGGATCTGCTCGGTTTGTTGGATTTGAAAAAGTAATTACCGAAAGTCAATCTATGGTTTTTGTTTCGATTGATGGCGAGGTACGCGGCTATTTCAAAATCGAAACGTCATTGCGAAACGGGTTGAAAGAATTGATCGCCAAGATCAATACCAAACTGTCGGTCTTTTTGCTTTCGGGCGATAACCCTTCAGAAAAAGGGCGGATGCAATCGGTTTTTCTTTCTGACAAGGGGCTTTATTTCAATCAAACCCCATTAGACAAGCTTCATTTCGTTTCTAACCTCCAGCAAAATGGCCATCGCGTGATGATGGTAGGCGATGGTCTCAACGATTCGGGTGCATTAAAACAAAGTGACTTGGGCGTAGCCGTGACAGACGACACCGGCATCTTCACTCCGGCCAGCGATGGTATTCTACTGGGCAAACAACTGAAAAACTTAAACCAATTTCTTGCTTTAAGTAAATCAGCGATCGTCATCCTGAAAATAGCATTTGGCATTTCGTTTCTCTATAATTTTATTACGCTCAGTTTTGCCATTACTGGAAATCTATCGCCACTCATTGCGGCTATCCTTATGCCGATCAGCAGTGTCAGCGTAGTGGGGTTTAGTACGCTGGCTGTCAATTGGGTTGGTGAGCGAGCATTCAGAAATAAGCTATAACTTTTAAAGCAAGCCACATGGAAATCATCATCCTGCTCATTTTCATTTCGCTTACCATTGCCATAGCCTTTCTAGGCGCTTTTATCTGGAACATGAAAACCGGGCAATATGACGACACCTATGGGCCGTCTGTGCGGATGCTTTTTGAGGATAAGAAAACGGAAAGTAAAGATGCTAACCCTCATGTAAAATGATAGCAAGAAAAATTCTTGAGACCTATCATGCGATACTTATTAAGTTCAAAAAAGGAGCTGTTATTTTTAGGGAAGGAGAAGATGCCTTCCATTATTTTCAACTCGAAACAGGCGCTGTTAAAATGATCTCACGCAGTGATGAAGGGCAGGAATTTATTCAGGGAATTGCCCACAAAGGAGAAAGCTTTGGTGAACCTCCGATCCTTTCCAAATTTCCTTATCCGAGCACTGCAGTTGCACTAGAAAATTCAAGCATATGGAAGATGAGGACAGAAGATTTTTTCGATTTAATCAAAAATAATTTTGACCTCCATTTAAAGCTGGATCAGATTTTATGTGAACGCCTTCGCAATAAAAATAAAGCGCTCGCTTCGATTGCCTTTGATCGTCCCGAAAACAGGGTACTAAATTTATTGAATCGGCTGAAAAATGAAACCAGGGGTAATACGGATTACCGGGCACAGTCTCTAATTTCATTGACACGCCAACAAATGGCCGACATGACGGGCTTGCGGGTAGAAACCATTATCCGAACAGTTAAAAAATTAGAAGCCGCTGGCAAGCTTCGTTTGCAAAAACACAAAATTCTGGTTTAATACATTCGAGATGGATTAAGGATGTTTTCTTTATGATCAGAATCATAAAGCTTGATAGTTAGTTATTCGATATACATCTAGGAGGCTTCATTTGTAGCGACTGCGTTGTTGAGTTACACTTTAGTGTGTAAGCAAATTGGAAATAAATATTACAGGGAAAAGCCAAATAAAACAAAGAAATAACTATAATTTTATTTAAGGATATAAATTCATCTAATATGCAACAACAAATGATCTTACTAGTATTTCTAATCTTGGCTGGCATAACCACGGTTGTCTTTACTTACGTATATGCCTCTTCAAAAAAGGCAGGACAAGAAAAGCAAGGAATGTCCAATCCCTTAAGAAAGCGGTTTTGGTTTTTACTCATCCTATTTGTAGTACTGGGTATTTTTGCATCCGTAACTATTCCAAAGTCGCCATATTTTCTTTTTGCTGATGAAACTCCGAAAAAAATAGTTCATGTGTCAGCAATGCAATTTGCTTTCATCCTTTCTGAAAAGGCTATTGATCCTAAAAGTCCTTCTGGCGAACCTATAGAATTACCCGCTAATGAACTGGTCGAATTCAGGGTTACGAGTCTCGATGTAAATCATGGTTTTGCAATCTACGATCAATCAAACACCTTAATCACTCAAACTCAGGCTATGCCCGGCTATGTAAACCGCCTCCGACATAAGTTTAAAGAGCCGGGCAAGTACAACATTCTATGCTTGGAGTTTTGTGGAATGGCCCATCATGGCATGAGATCATCCTTTATAGTTAAATAGAAATGCATAAATCATAAGATCATGGAATCCATAAAAATAAAAAAAATCACCGCTGTTTGGATTATCACTGTACTCGTTTTGTTCATTGTCAGTATCGTCCTTGGCATACTTATGCGGCTCAACCAGGGAGAGATTATTGAACAATCGCCTATCACTTTTTACTCAAATATGACTACTCATGGGCTTACCATGATTGGTATTTGGTTTGTGGCAGGCATGGCAGCAGTTAATTATTTAATGCAGCGTTATGTAAAAACAAGTTACACAGCAAATGTTATCGCTTACGTGCTTACGGTTATTGGTGTATTGATTTTCTGGACCACTACTTTCGTAGGAAAATTTCATGCAGGATGGACTTTCCTTTATCCATTGCCATTTAAGGTAATGTGGGCAACGTGGGCAACTCCACTTTTTTTAGTTTCTTTAACGGTGTTTGGCCTCGGATGGTTAATTTGGAGTATAAGCTTGATGACTCAATTACTTAAAAAATACTCGATAGCTCAAGTATTCGCCTGGCAACATTTCAGGAAAAATCCAAAAGTAGAAACACCACCTTTCATCCTTATTACAATGATTACGCTGATTGGCATTATTACCTGTCTGTTTGCCGCAGTGATTCTAATCGCCCTATTTTTTGCTGAATATTTCTCAAACGGCAATTTTTTGAATGATGCATTATTGATGAAAAACCTTACTTATTTTTTCGGGCATACAATAGCGAATGAAATGCTCTATTTAGGTCTAGCTGTTATCTACGAGTTGTTTTCAGAAGTTAGTGGAAGGCCAAAATGGAGAACTACATGGTATGTAGCGTTGGCATGGAACCTTACTTTGATTTTTATCCTTACCGCCTTTTTCCATCATTTATATATGGATTTTGCTCAACCTGAAGGATTCCAAATTATAGGACAATTAGCGTCCTATCTGGCAAGTTTACCTGCCGCGGGAGTTACAGTGTTTAGTGTGTTTATAGCGGTCTATCGTACCGAAATAAAATGGTCGCTTACCAACTTGCTATTTTTTATTGGTGTAGCAGGTTGGGTGATTGGAGGTCTCGGAGCTGTGATTGATGCGACCATCACGAACAATGTCCTCCTTCACAATACCCTTTGGGTCCCAGCACATTTTCACACCTATAACGCCATGGGAAACGTGTTGTTTAGCCTTGCATTCTTTTATTGGTTCACCAATCAGTTTACTAAAAATATTGAAGATGGAAAATTTACAAAGCTAACATTGGCAATACTCCTGATAGGTGGGATTGGGTTTCTTTTAGCTTTTTATATTGGTGGAGCGGATTCAATTCCTCGCAGATACAGTAACTACCCAACAGATTTTACTGCCGCTGCACCTTTGGCTACCATGGGAGCCATTTTTGCTACTATATATTTAACTGCAATTTTAATTTTCTTTTTTAAGATTTATAAAGGATGTTTAAAAATATTGTTTTCACCTTCGTAACGATAAATTCCTGGTTTTTTGCGAATGCTCAAACAGCTTCAGGTATTGAGGAGGAAACAAATATTTACGAAAGAATCTATAACGCCCCTATACGCGTAAGCAGAAACCAACAACTTACTTTCACTGATCTCAATAATAAAAAGCCGCTACTCTTAGCACTCATTTTTACAAAGTGCGCGGGCGTATGCAATCCTTTTTTATTACAGCTAAAGGAGAATTTGCAATTCATAAACAGTGATAATCCTTTCACTATTTTAGTTCTTAGTTTTGATCCAAGAGATAGGTTGGGAGATATGAATCTTCTGGCGCAAAAGCTAGGATTAGAAAACAATAAAAAATGGATTTTTGCCGTTACCGATAGTATTGCGTTACTAAATCAATCCATTGGCTTTTATCCGCGCTGGGACAGCGTACGAAGCCAATATGACCATGATGCGCTTTTGGTCGGAATAAATAAAGAAGGATATATCACAAAAAAATTAATTGGGATAAGGGATAAACTAGATTTGGATTTATTAATTAGTAGTGTCAATAATATTTACTCACCTACGTATCGGTTACCCAATAAAAACATATTGTTCTCTTGCTTTAATTACGATCCCAAAACAGGTAAAAATAGACCTGGATTAGGATGGCTCTTCATAGCGCTTCCTGCCGTCTTGGCTATGTCGTTACTCCTTTCCATCAGTTTTATTGTTCATAATAAATTACCAGCTGAATAAAAAATTTGATTGCAAATTTTAGCCTTTAGAAAATCACTCTTGCATTAACAAAATTTTCGATCCTCACAATACCTGGTGTTCTGCCCTTAACCTCGTCTGAGTATGATTTAAATCATACTTTTTTATGACTCAGATCATAAAGCCAAAACCCAGCAGGAAGTACTTTCGCTTCTAAATAAAAAATCAAAACCACCATGAATAAAATTATTGTATTCTTTTTCAGTATTTCTGTGTTCAGTGCCTGCGCTCCCGACAAGCCTAAAAATGCTGAGGAATTTCCGACCCCGGAGCAGCAAAAGACAGCTTTAAAGGAAGCCATAACCAATCCCACAAAAGGATTAGGCGCAGTAAAAAACGTAACGCTACACCATCCCATCGAACAAGATCGTGTTACCCGTGGTTTGGCCATTTACGAAATGAAATGTTCTGCCTGTCATAAATTAACAGATCAACGCATCGTTGGTCCAGGCTGGCAAGGCGTTACAAAAAAGAGGGCTCCAGAATGGATCATGAACATGATCACCAATACTGATGTCATGTTGGAGAAAGATCCAGAAGCGCAGAAATTATTAGAACTCTGTTTAATGCGTATGCCCAACCAAAATATGGCGATTGGCGATGCGCGAGATGTGCTTGAATTTATGCGCAAAAATGATGGCGAAAAATAAATCTAACTTTTAATGAATATGAAAACCAACATTAGAATACTATTCGGACTCATCGTCTTTGTTGCGCTGTCAACATTCCTGTACAATTGTAAACCAAAAGGGCCAAAGGCTGCCGTGGAAGGCGGGGCGGCAGAAAAAGTATATGTAGCACCGGGTAAGTATGATGAGTTCTACAATTTCGTTTCCGGAGGATTTAATGGACAGATGAGTGTGTATGGACTACCTTCCGGCCGATTATTAAAAATCATCCCTGTCTTTTCTGTGTTCCCAGAAAATGGTTACGGCTACACCGAAGAAACAAAAGACATGTTGAAAACTTCGCGCGGTTATATTCCCTGGGACGATCTTCACCATGTTGAATTATCGGAAACCGATGGTGTTCATGACGGTCGCTGGGCTTTTGCCAACGGTAACAACACACCACGTGTGGCGCGCATCAATTTAAAAACATTCAGAACAGATGAAATTATTGAACTGCCTAACAGTGGCGGTAATCACTCCTCCCCTTTTATCACAGAAAACACTGAATATGTTATAGCGGGAACCCGGTTTAGCATACCCATGGGCGACAACCGTGATGTGCCCATCAGTTCGTTCAAGAAGAATTTTAAAGGAACGGTAAGTTTCATTAAGGTAGATCCACAATCTGGAAGAATGAGTATTGACTTCCAATTACGCACACCTGGGTTTAACTTCGACTTGAGCCACTCGGGCAAAGGGCCCTCCCACGATTGGTTTTTCTTCTCCTGCTACAATACCGAGCAAGCTTATACTTTGTTGGAAGTAAATGCTTCGCAAAAAGACAAAGACTATATTATGGCCGTTAACTGGAAAAAATGTGCGGAATATGTGAAGCAAGGAAAAGGCATAAAAGTAAAATCCAATTACACGCACAATACCTTCGATGAAAAAAGTTCTACAGCCACTTCTACGCTCGAGAAGGAAGTGATCCAACTCGATCCGGCTGAACTGAAAGACGTGGTCTATTTCATTCCTTGTCCTAAGTCGCCACACGGCTGCGATGTAGACCCTACCGGTGAATACATTGTGGGGAGCGGAAAATTAGCGGCACTCATTCCCGTTTTTTCCTTTACAAAATTTCAAAAGGCTATCGCAGACAAAGCCTTTGAAGGAGAGTTTGCTGGCATGCCAGTCATAAAATATGAAGCCGCCCTTCATGGCGAGGTGAAAAGACCAGGCCTTGGCCCCTTGCACACCGAATTTGATGAAAAGGGTAATGCCTATACCTCCATGTTTATTTCTTCAGAAATTGTAAAATGGAATGTGAAGACGCTTGAAGTGTTAGATCGTGTTCCTACCTACTACTCCATTGGTCATTTGTCCATACCCGGTGGTGACACCAAAAAGCCATGGGGAAAATATGTGGTGGCCTACAATAAAATTACGAAAGACAGATACTTACCTACCGGACCTGAGTTAGCACAATCTGCGCAACTATATGACATCTCTGGTGATAAAATGCAGCTCCTATTAGACTTCCCTACTGTTGGCGAGCCGCATTACGCCCAATCTATTCCGGCCAATATGATCGCGCCCAACTCGATGAAAATTTATAAGATAGAGGAAAACACTAATCCTTATGTTTCTAAAGGTGAGGGAAAAACCAAAGTGGAGCGCAAAGGCAATCAGGTTCATGTTTACATGACCGCCATCCGGTCACACCTTACTCCTGACAATATCGAAGGCATACGCATGGGCGATGAAGTCTATTTTCATCTTACCAATCTTGAGCAAGACTGGGATGTGCCCCACGGCTTTGCCATTCGCGGTGCGGCCAATGCAGAGATGCTTGTCCTGCCGGGCGAAACCCAAACACTGAAATGGAAACCTACCGAAGTAGGCATAGTTCCCTTTTACTGCACCGACTTTTGTTCAGCACTTCATCAGGAGATGTCGGGCTACGTAAGAGTATCGCCAGTTGGCAGTAATGTGCCCATCAAATTTGGAACGGGTGTAGTTGAAGATACCGACACGAAAGAAGCTCATTAGTTTACAGGTTGAATCATGGCGCCTCGTACGAGGCGTCATTTCAAAATATTTAGGATGAAATCATTAAAACCTTTTACCAGGATAGCCGCTGGGCTAAGTGCGTTGGCGCTGATCATCGCCTACTTCGTTCCAATTTGGCAGATCCTCATGTGGGCTCCACAATATCCCGAAGGCCTTACCATGAAAATATGGATCAACAACCTTACGGGGAACGTAAAAACAATCAGTGGTCTAAATCATTACATTGGTATGAAGACGATTGAGGTGAGCATGTTTCCTGAATTTAGTTATATGATCTACCTCTTAGGCGCACTTATCATGTTTGGCTTGCTTGTAAGCTGGGTCAATAAGCGGTTCATGCTTGCCGCTTATTTTCTTATAATATTGGGAGCAGGGGCAGCAGGCCTTGTTGATTTTTACAATTGGGGTTACGACTATGGCCACAATCTAAATCCCGATGCGCCCATTCGCATTCCAGGAATGGCGTATCAACCACCGCTGATCGGCACAAAGGTGCTTTTAAACTTTACCGCTTTCTCCGGACCCGATATTGGTGCTTGGATTTTAATCGGTGTAAGTTTTCTTTTATTCGGTCTATTGGTCTACGAATGGCGAAGCAAAAAAAATAATTAGAATGAAGGAAATTATTTTGTGCGGCTTGGTAATGTTTTCTCTGCTTATAAATTCATGCTCTACGGAACCTGAGCCACTAACCTTTGGAAAAGATGTCTGTCAGTTTTGTAAAATGACTTTGATGGACAAAAAATTTGGTGCTGAACTGGTCACCAAAAAAGGCAAAGTTTATAAATTTGATGATGCCATCTGTTTCCTTAATTTTTACAACTCCGAGGCCGAGCCACAAGAAGAGTATTTACACAAGTTGGTGATCGACTATGCACACCCTGGAGAATTGTTCGATGCGCGGGATGGTTTTTATGTCAAATCACCGGTTATCAAAAGCCCAATGGCTGGCCAGGTGGCCGCCTTTACCAGTAAAATAGATTTGGATTCATTCAACAAAGAATGGCATGGCATTTATATGAGCTGGGGAGAAGTGGTAACGCAATTTAAAAAATGATACGCCTTTTCCTTTTGCTTACTATACTTCATTTTTCCACTTTACTTTTTGGTAAAACTTGGGTAGTTAGCAAAGATGGTGCAAATCCGTCTATCAAAACCACGATCTTAAAAGCGCAACCCGGTGATACCTTATTAATTAAATCGGGTTATTTCAAAGAAGGGAATATCATCGTCAATAAATCGCTGGTACTAATCGGGCAAGGGTTGCCCGTTATTGATGGGGAAAATAAGTACGAGAATTTCACATTAACAGCACCCTTTGTCACCCTACAAGGTTTAAAAATTATCAATACCGGCATCTCTGATGTGAATGACATTTCCGCGATCACGGGTGAGTCGGTAAAAAATCTCAGGATCATTGACAATATCATTGAAGATGCCTTTTTTGGCATCCACCTTAAAGGCTCAACGAATAGTCTGATATCCGGCAACAAATTGAAAGCACGCAACCAGCGCGATGCACAATCCGGCAACGGCATCCATCTCTGGAAATGTGACAGCATTCGCATTATCAACAATACCGTTGAAGGGCACCGCGATGGGATCTATTTTGAGTTTGTAACCCACTCGGTCATTCAAGGAAACGTAAGCCATCACAATCTGCGCTACGGCTTACATTTTATGTTTTCCCACAACGATGAGTATCGCAACAATACATTTAAAGACAATGGCGCTGGTGTCGCGGTGATGTTTTCAAAAAAAGTGAAGATGTTCAATAATTTATTTATGGAGAACTGGGGTTCTTCCGCCTACGGCCTATTGCTAAAAGAAATTAGTGATTGCATCATTGAAAATAATCGTTTCTATAAAAATACAGTAGGCATCTATCTGGAAGGTGTCAACCGGGGAACGTTTGCCAACAATCAGTTTCGCGAAAATGGATGGGCGGTAAAACTGCAAGCCAGCAGCATCGAAAATGTGTTCGAAAAAAATAATTTCGTGGGCAACACCTTCGATCTTTCCACCAACGGTTCGCTCACGGCCAACCGACTGGATGCAAACTATTGGGATAAATACGATGGTTATGACATGGGGCATGATGGCATTGGCGACATACCCTTTCATCCGGTGAGCGTGTACTCCATGATCGTAGAAAAAATGCCAACAGCGGTCATGCTTTGGCGAAGTTTTTTGGTTTTTATGCTTGATCGCGCTGAAAAATTAGTTCCTGTCATCATCCCGGAGAATCTGCGTGATGATCATCCACAAATGAAAGCGTATGATATTAGTTCATGAACTAACAAAGAATTTCGGAAAACTAAACGTGCTGCAAAAAATCAGTACGCGCCTGGAAGGGGGCATTTCCTATGCCCTCGTTGGGCCGAATGGCTCAGGCAAAACCACGCTTATCAAATGTATCTTAGGAATGGTGATCCAGGATGACGGCTACATTTTAGTGAATGACGAACCCATTTTAGGAAAATGGGAGTATCGTGAGAACATCGGCTACATGCCCCAAATCGGACGCTATCCTGATAACATGAAAATTGGCCAGTTGCTGGACATGATTTTAGATATCCGGCCTGCTCAAGTAACTACCGATGATGATCTCATCAATGAATTTGGCCTCCGCAAAATAGCCGACAAGCGTATGCACACGTTGTCCGGTGGCACGCGACAAAAAGTAAGTGCCGCCCTGGCATTTTTGTTTGATCCTGCCATTCTTATATTGGATGAGCCTACTGCCGGTTTAGATCCCATTGCGGTGGAAATTATCAAAGAAAAAATCCTTTCAGGAAAAAAGAAAGAAAAAGTATTTATTATCTCTTCACACATCCTCAGCGATCTGGACGAACTGTCCACGCATTTGCTTTGCCTCGAAGATGGCAAATTGCTGTGCGACAATAGCATTGAAAACCTGAAAGAACAAACCGGAGAAGAAAAATTAGGGAAGGCCATTGCTTCCATGATGAAACAAAATCAAACCGAGTTTGCCCTATGATGAAGATTGCGAAATATGCATTGCTTGACATTCTACGAAATCGGTTTGTCCTGTTTTATACTTTCTTTCTGTTGCTCGTATCGTTAAGCATGTTCTCCCTTGACAGCGATAGCAGCAAAGCCACGCTAAGTTTGTTGAATATTATTTTGATGGTGGTGCCGTTAGTGAGCATCATTTTCACTACGATCCATTTTTTCAATTCGTATGAATTTATTGAATTGATGCTATCCCAACCCATAAATCGAAAGGCCATTTTTGCAAGTGAATTTATTGCCGTGTCGGCTGCACTTTGCACTTCCTATCTCGTAGGCATCGGCATACCGGTATTGTTGTTAAACAACAGCGCAGAATCTATGGTGCTGATTCTATCGGGGCTGATGCTCACCCTGGTTTTCGTGGCACTTGGCTTTGCCGCTTCCATCAGCACACGCGATAAGGCTAAAGGAATTGGTGTAGCCTTATTGTTTTGGTTTTATTTTTCGCTGATTTACGATGGCCTATTACTCTACATCATTTACTCTTTCAGTGACTACCCTTTAGAGAAAATTACGCTGATGTTGGTTTCCCTTAATCCTGTTGATCTTGCGCGAATTGTGATTTTACTCAAACTCGATATTTCTGCGCTCATGGGATACACTGGCGCGTTTTACAAAAATTTCTTTGGCAGTAGTTTAGGTATCCTTTATTCACTTGGTGTGTTGGGGCTGTGGGTAATTATTCCATTTCTAATATCCATAAAAGTATTTCTAAAAAAAGACATTTGACTCATAAAATATAGATTAAATAAAATCACCGACTAACTAAAATCAAATTCCAAAAATTAAAATTCAACACCATGAAAACGAAAATAAACGCCTTAGCTACGGCTATGTTCATTGCGATGCTAATCACCGCCTGCAACAGTGGGAAAACTCAAGAAGATGAAGCTACCACCTCTGCAGCAAGCGTTCCTGATCAAATCGGTCAATCAACTGTAAAAGATGATGTCTCTGAAAAGAATGTAGTGGGTGTTGCCGTAGGCTCTGCCGATCACACTACGTTGGTTACCGCATTAAAGACAGCCGGCTATGTAGATGCATTATCGAATGCCGGGCCGTTTACCGTTTTTGCACCTACTAACGCTGCCTTTGACAAGTTGCCTGCTGGTACCGTTGAAGGTCTATTGAAACCAGAGAGCAAAGATGCCTTGCGGAATATTTTAGAATACCATGTTTCAGTTGGTGTTTACAAATTAGAAAACTTGAAAGACGGCCAAAAGATAAACCAAGTAAATTTGGATGACATCACCATTAGCGTAAAAGATGGAAAGTACACCGTAAACGGTGCAAACATCGTGGCCACTGTTCCCGCGTCAAACGGAGTGGTTTATGTAATTGATGGGGTATTGTTGCCTCCGACAAAAAAATAACTCAAGCAAATGAAGTGGCTCGTTTTATTCCATGTATTGGGTGCTGCCGTTTGGGCAGGAGGCCACCTCATTTTGTCACTGGCTTTTCTTCCTAAAGCCATGAAAGAAAAGAACATTAATATAATTTTAGATTTTGAAAAACAATATGAGCGGGTGGGGATACCCGCTCTACTCCTTCAGGTAGTTACTGGCTTTTGGATGGCCATGCAATATGTCCCCTTTCATAATTGGTGGTCACTATCAACACCACACCACATTTATTTGTGGGTCAAGATTATGTTATTGGTAGCCACCATCGGGTTTGCCATTCATGCAAGGTTGTTTATCATTCCAAAGCTAACCGTGCAGCAGTTGCCTAACCTTGCCTTCCATATTATTATGGCTACTATTCTTGCCATAAGCTTTGTCATCACAGGCCTAAGTTTCAGATTTGTTTACTATTAAAATGATGAACATCTATTCCGAAATTAAATTCAACCCGCTAAAACCCGCGACCTTGTCTATAAGCAATTCAGCCATATTGAATATCTTTGCCGTGGGTTTAGTGAAAGGCCAAGTCCTCGCTAAACATAAAACCTCAGTGCCGGCCTTACTAACCGTACTCAAAGGTGAAATTCTCTTCCATATAAATTCTATGGACCTAAAGTTTTCTGAAATGGACACCTATCAAATTCCTGTGAATGAAGAGCACGAAGTAATTGGAATCGCGCAGGAGAATGTATTTATGATCGTGAAAGAAAAAATGCTATAAATGGTAAGTGATATCCAATCCCGACCTCACATTGAATTATTGGTCCAGCTATTTTATGCGAAAGTCCAGGCCGATGCGTTGCTCGCTCCGGTCTTCAGCCATGTGGATTGGCCAAAACACCTTCCTGTGATGTACAATTTCTGGTCATCCATGTTATTGGGCGATCACAGCTATCAGGGTAATCCATTTCAAAAACATATTCCGCTAAAGATTGAATCCTCGCATTTCCAACGCTGGCTAGAATTATTCAAGCTAACGGTGGATGAAAATTTTGCAGGCACAACGGCCGAAGAGGTGAAAAGCCGTGCACAAAGTATTGCGGGTGTTTGGCAACACAAGTTAGGGTTGGTGAAGTAATTTGATTTATTAGTTGCTTCGAATAATCATTTGATCATTTTTTATTTCATTCATTATTTAAGTTTGATAAAAAAATCTAATCCCCTCCCCCAACCGTAACTTCATAACTGCTGAACACCGCAGAGAAATATTCGCGGTTCATTCGGGCTATATTGGTAACAGAAATCGCCTTAGGGCATTCGGCCTCGCAGGCACGGGTATTGGTGCAAGCACCAAAATCTTCAGCATCCATTTGAGCGACCATTTTCTCTACCCGTTCTTTGCGTTCGGCATGGCCTTGTGGCAACAATGCCAATTGTGAAACTTTAGCACTGACAAACAACATGGCGGAAGCATTTTTACAGGCGGCCACACAGGCACCGCAACCTATACAAGCCGCAGAATCAAATGCCTCGTCAGCTATTTTCTTAGGAATGGCAATTTCGTTGGCATCCGGAACGCCTCCGGTGCTTACACTCACATAGCCTCCGGCTTGTTGAATCCGATCAAAGGCTGAACGATCGACAACAAGATCTTTAATGATTGGGAACGCCTTTGCGCGCCAGGGTTCCACGGTAATCGTTTGTCCATCGTGGAAAGAACGCATGTGCAACTGGCAAGTAGTGGTTTGAAGTGGGCCGTGCGGATGGCCGTTGATATACAAACTACACATGCCACAAATGCCTTCACGGCAATCGTGATCAAAATGAATCGGCTCCTCCCCTTTTTTAATCAGGCTGGTATTTAATACATCCAGCATTTCAAGGAACGACATATCAGAAGAAACATGATCTGCCTGATAAGTCTTGAACTCACCTTTGGCTGTCCTGCTTTTTTGTCTCCAAACCTTCAATGTAATCTTCATTTCCTTTATCTTTATTGGTTATCAGTTAATCGTTAATAGTTGTTGAAAGTTTAAGGTTTAATTCAAAAACATCAACACATCCAGAACGTCAACACCTAAACACATACACACATTATTTATAACTACGCTGCGTCAACTTAACATTTTCAAAACGCAATTCTTCTTTATGCAACTCTTCAGGTTGATTGTCGCCTTTGTATTCCCAAGCAGAGACAAAGCTGAATTCATCATCCTTTCGTAAGGCTTCCCCTTCAGGCGTTTGTGATTCTTCACGGAAGTGACCACCACAGGATTCTGAGCGGTTCAGCGCATCATCTACCATCAGTTCACCCAATTCCATAAAATCAGCTACCCGGCCAGCCTTCTCCAATTCCATGTTCAGTTCGTTGGCACTGCCCACCACGTCTACATTCTTCCAGAATTCTTCCCGGAGTTCCTGGATTTTCTTTTTTGCCGTTTTTAAACCTTCCTCGTTACGCGACATGCCGCAGTATTCCCACATGGTCAAGCCAAGTTCGCGGTGAAATTCATCCACAGTCTTTTTCCCTTTAATCGAGAGTAGTTTAGTGACCCGATCATTAACCTTGTCGATCGCCTCTTTAAAAGCAGGATGATCCGTACCTACTTTATCGTTCCAACCAATGTTAGCTAAGTAATCGCCTATTGTGTACGGAATTACAAAATACCCATCGGCCAATCCCTGCATGAGTGCGCTTGCTCCTAGCCGGTTTGCTCCATGATCAGTAAAATTGGCTTCCCCCAATGCATAAAGGCCAGGAACGTTAGTCATCAAATTATAGTCCACCCAAAGGCCTCCCATGGTATAATGCACAGCCGGAAAAATCATCATCGGCATCTGGTAGGGATCGTCACCGGTGATTTGCTTGTACATGTCAAACAAGTTACCATATTTGGCCGATATCAAATCCTTGCCATCGCGTTTGATCGCATCCGAGAAATCAAGAAATACCGCCAGCCCGGTTGCGCCAACACCTCGCCCTTCATCGCACATCATTTTTGCATTTCTCGAAGCCACATCACGAGGAACAAGATTTCCAAAAGAGGGATACTTGCGCTCCAGGAAATAGTCGCGATCGCCTTCGGGAATGGAAGCGGCTTCCTTAGCCTTCAATCCCTTATGGGCAGTTTTCGGAACCCATACCCGTCCGTCATTGCGCAATGATTCTGACATCAACGTCAACTTTGATTGATGATCGCCCGAAACGGGTATGCAAGTGGGATGAATTTGTGTGAAACAAGGATTGCCAAACAAAGCCCCTTTTTTATGCGCCCGCCAAGCCGCGGTTACGTTAGATCCCTTTGCGTTGGTGGAGAGATAAAACACATTACCATAACCGCCAGTGCAAAGCAATACGGCATGTCCACTATGCGACTCAATTTTGCCTGTAACTAAATCGCGGGTAATGATTCCGCGCGTTTTTCCATCCACCACCACTACATCCAACATTTCAGTGCGGGTGTGCATTTTTACTTTGCCGTTGGCAATCTGACGGTTCAACGCGCTATAGGCACCTAACAATAACTGCTGTCCGGTTTGACCGCGGGCATAAAATGTTCTTGAAACTTGCGCACCGCCAAAAGAACGGTTTGCCAAAAGGCCACCATATTCACGAGCAAACGGCACGCCTTGTGCAACACATTGATCGATAATATTTACACTTACTTCGGCCAGTCGATATACATTGCCTTCTCTTGACCGATAGTCACCACCTTTGATTGTGTCATAGAACAAACGGTAAACGCTATCTCCATCATTTTGATAATTCTTCGCAGCATTTATTCCTCCCTGGGCGGCAATGCTATGTGCCCTGCGTGGACTATCCTGAAAGCAAAATGCTTTTACATTGTATCCCAACTCAGCGAGGGAAGCGGCTGCAGAAGCGCCTGCCAAGCCCGTGCCCACCACAATAATTTCGTATTTCCTTTTGTTGGCCGGGTTGACCAACTTTAAATTGAATTTATGTTTTGTCCATTTTTCAGCCAATGGGCCTTCCGGAACTTTGGATTCGAGTTTCATGTGTTAATCATTGTTTTTAGTGGTCACATGGAATGGCCGAGATCATCATACCGTTTGATGTAGAGTATCTTAATGGCCATTTCATATTTCAATAATGTCTTATTAAATAAAATCTAGTGTTGAATTAATTTATCCATCTGAAATAAACCGCTATCGGCATCAAGGCGAAGATCAGTGGCACAACGATTGAAAAGGCAGTACCTACAAACGAAATAATGCCATTATATTTTAAGTGGTTCAAGCCAAGTGATTGAAACGCGCTGGCAAATCCATGGAGTAAATGCCAAAACAAAGACACACATCCAATCACATAGAAGAACACAACCCAAGGATTCGAAAACACTTCAAACATCATTTTATAGAGCGGCAACTCTTCGCCTTGCGTAAACTGATTGGTGCGGTTGGGGATCCAGAAGTGCGAAGTGTGCATGATCAAAAACAACAAAAGCAATGTGCCGAGTATACCCATACTACGGCTATACCAAGTACCATTGGCTGGAGCCTTAGACACGCTATACTTCACTGGACGGGCTGCGTGGTTTGCTCGCCAAAGTGCAAGGCCTTGAACGATGTGGATGAGAAACCCAGCCACCAACCCGATTTCTAATGTGCGGATGATGGGGTTGGTGCCCATGAAATGACCCCACTTAGAAAACGCCTCGCCACCGTCATTAAGAAATATCATGGCGTTTATGGTGCAATGAATCACCAGAAAACTGATGAGAAACAAACCCGTAAGGGCCATCAAAAGTTTCCTTCCTAGGGAACTGGTAAAAAGGTCAATAAGCCATTTCATCGAAAAATTGTTTGGTAACGAGCCAAAAATACTCGTCAAAGAATTACCAAACAATTTAAGATGCCTTTATAATACTATTTTAATCTTGCCTAAATCAGATGTGATCGTCTTGTTGAAAAACTATTTGACGACTTTTAGAGCTTCTTAAACAGAAATACAATCAGTGCGATGGTTGCTATCATAACCAGCAGAAACCATTCCTTCTTGATAAAGTCCAAAACTTTGCTAAAAAGCATTTTCATAAAAATAATTGAAGTGTTCATATTCAATCATAAGCTAATGAAATACCCAATTTGTAAATTATTGTATGTCAACTATTTAGAAATAATTAATCTTGCTATTATTCCCAATAAGACTTGTTATTCCAAAATTGGGATAGGTTTTGTTCTTCACATTACTGACCTATTTTTACATTTCAACCACTACTTGCATGTATTTAATTTTCGATACCGAAACCACGGGCATCCCGCATAATAAAACCGCTCCCCTTACCGACCTTGAAAACTGGCCTCGCCTGGTGCAGCTAGCTTGGCAATTGCATGATCAGTACGGTAAGCTGAAAGCGCAACAAAGCTTTCTGGTGAGACCGGATGGCTTTGACATTCCTTTCAAGGCAGAGCAGATTCATGGCATTTCTACTAAGCGCGCCCAAGAAGAAGGACATGAGCTTAAAAAAGTAATAGCCCTTTTTGAAAAGGATTTGGCCAACTCGAAATTGCTTGTAGGTCATAATATAGAATTTGACATCAATATTATTGGGGCTGAATTAATCCGTTCATCCCATCCGCATGAGTATTTTCTATCCTTACCAAAATTGGATACGGGCATTGCAGCCACTGAATTCTGTCAACTCCAAGGCGGTATAGGCGGAAAATTGAAAATGCCTCGGCTTACCGAATTGTATGAAATACTTTTTGGTGAGAAATTTAAAGATGCGCATGATGCCAGTTACGATGTGGCCGCCACCGCGCGTTCGTTTTTTGGCTTAATGGATAAAAGAGTAGTGAAGCCATTTGATGAAACGCCTTTGGCAAAAATTGAATATGAAGAACCCAACCTGGAAGTAGGGAACTCGGCCAAACGAGAGAAGAAAAAAGAAATTGATTATTCATCGGGAGCGGAGGTGGATCTATCTACTCATCCATTTTGTCATTTGCATGTGCACACACAATATTCAGTGCTTCAAGCCACCCCTGATGTAACCCGGCTGATTTTAAAGGCAAAGGAACAAAAAATGCCCGCGGTGGCTATTACCGATCTGGGCAACATGTATGGCGCCTTTGAATTTGTAAGTGAAGCCTTTAAGCACAACATCAAACCCATTGTGGGTTGTGAATTCTATTTATCGGATGACAGAAAGAAAACAAAATTCACAAAGGATAATCCTGACAAACGATTTACCCAGATACTGCTTGCAAAAAACAAGAAAGGATACCATAACCTATCTACGCTAAGTTCGTTGGGATTTACCGAGGGGCTTTACGGACTTTATCCAAGGATTGATATCGCACTAGTCGAACAATTTAAGGAAGGGTTGATCGCCACCACGGGTGGGCTAAGCAGCGAAATCCCTCATTTAATATTACATGTTGGCGAACGACAAGCCGAAGAGGCTTTTGTACGATGGCATAAAATTTTTGGTGAGGATTTTTATATCGAACTAAATCGGCACAGCACACGAGAAGAAGAAAGGGTAAACGAAACGCTGTTAAAATTTGCAAACGCATATAAGGTAAAATATTTCGCGGCCAACGAGTGTTATTATTTAGAAAAAGAAGAGGCCAATGCACATGACGTATTGTTGTGCATAAAAGAAGGCGAGTTTCAATCCACGCCAATCGGGTCAGGCCGCGGCACTCGTTTTGGTTTGCCCAACACCGAATTCTACTTTAAATCACAAGAAGAAATGAAACTACTCTTCCGTGATAGGCCCGAGGCCATAGACACCTTGAGCGAGATCATTGATAAAGTAGAAAAGTATGAACTAAAGCGGGATGTATTGCTTCCCAAGTTTGAGATTCCTTCGGCATTTGCAACAGAAGATGATTACCTCAAACACTTAACCTACCTGGGGGCAAAAAGAAAATACGTTGAGGTAACGTCAGCGATTGAAGAACGGATCGAGTTTGAACTGGAAACCATCAAGAAGACAGGTTACCCAGGCTATTTTTTGATCGTCCAAGATTTTACTTCAAAGGCGCGCGAAATGGGTGTAAGCGTAGGGCCTGGCCGTGGTTCAGCGGCAGGCTCCGTGGTCGCTTTTTGCACGGGCATTACCAATGTCGACCCAATTGCCTATGATTTACTTTTCGAACGGTTTTTAAATCCGGATCGGGTCTCGCTTCCTGATATTGACATTGACTTTGACGATGAAGGCCGCGATAAAGTATTAAAATACGTCATCGAAAAATACGGGAAAAATCAAGTTGCCCAGATCATCACTTACGGTACGATGGCCGCCAAATCAGCTATCCGCGACTGCGCCCGGGTGATGGAACTTCCTTTGTCGGAATCGAATACACTTGCCAAACTGGTGCCTGAGCGGCCGGGCACAACGCTGGCAAAAGCTTTCGAAGAGGTGAAAGAATTAAGTGAATTTAAAAAGGGCACAGACCTAAAAGCGCAAGTGCTCAAGCAGGCCGTTATTCTCGAAGGCTCACTTCGTAATACTGGAACGCATGCTTGTGGTGTCATCATTACACCCGATGACCTCACCAAGTTTGTGCCCGTCTCAAAGGCAAAAGATGGTGAGATGCTTATCACCCAGTTCGACAACAGCGTGGTGGAGAGCGCTGGACTTTTGAAGATGGACTTTTTAGGTTTAACCACGCTAACCATTATCACCACGGCCTTACGAAACATCAAAAAACGACACGGCATTGAAATCGATATTGATAAGATTCCGCTTGACGACCTAAAGACCTTCCAGCTTTATCAGCGAGGTGAGACGATCGGCACATTTCAATTTGAAAGCGATGGTATGCTCAATTACCTCAAAGGGCTGAAGCCAGACAAATTCGAGGATTTAATCGCCATGAATGCCCTATATCGGCCGGGCCCAATGGAATACATCCCCAACTTCATTGCTCGCAAGAACGGTCGCGAGACCATCAAATACGACTTGCCGGAGATGGAAGAATACCTGAAAGACACCTATGGCATTACCGTGTACCAAGAGCAAGTGATGTTGCTCTCGCAGAAGCTGGCCAACTTTAGCAAAGGCGATGCCGATGTGCTGCGTAAAGCCATGGGTAAAAAGCAAATTGAGGTACTTGATAAAATGAAGCCGAAGTTTATCGAGGGATGTAAAAAGAACAACCACGATGAGCGTATTGCCGAAAAAATATGGAAAGACTGGGAAGCCTTTGCCCAATATGCGTTTAATAAATCTCACTCTACGTGCTATTCTTTGGTCGCCTATCAAACGGCTTACCTTAAAGCTAACTATCCGGCCGAATACATGGCCGCAGTGCTTACCCACTCACAAAGCAATCTCGATAAGGTAACCTTTTTTATAGAAGAATGCCGTAGGCAAGGCATTGAAGTATTGGGGCCGCACGTGAATGAATCGGGTGTATTTTTTGAAGTAAACAAAAAAGGTGAAATCCGTTTTGGGCTTGGCGCAATAAAAGGTACGGGCGATGCTGCGGTAGAAGCAATTATCCATGAGCGTGATGCACATGGCACTTTCGCAGACATCTTTGATTTTGCCAAACGGCTCAACCAAAGGTCTGTCAACAAAAAAACTTTTGAATGCCTGGCGTTATCTGGTGCTTTTGATTGCTTTCCCCAATATCACCGCAGGCAATACATTGCCGGCAAAGAAGGCGACATTTCATTATCTGAAAAAGTAATTCGTTACGCCAGCAAACTGCAACAAGAAACTGACAGCGCGCAAGCCAGCTTGTTCGGTGGCACTACCGGCACACAAATGCCACAACCTAAAATTGATCCGATAGAACCGTTCAGCGAAATCGAAAAACTGCACTTCGAGAAGGAAGTGGTTGGCGTTTATATCTCCGGCCATCCACTCGATAATTTTAAATTCGAACTGGAGACGTTTACCAATATGCCGGTCACGGAACTCAACGACCTTGACAACAAAGAAGGCAAAGATTGTAAACTCGGAGGCATCGTGTCATCGGTGGAACATCGTATTACCAAAACCGGAAAGCCGTTTGGAAAATTGTCCATTGAAGATTACAGTGGCAAATACGAATTCACCATGTGGAGCGAGGACTACCTGAAATATAAATCCTTCCTCATGCCGGGTTTGTTCCTGTTCATTGAAGGACGCGTATCGCGAAAAACCTGGGGCGACATGAGCATGGAGTTTAAGTTCAAGAGCATTGAACTGCTAAACGAATTAGGTTTGAAACGCACTAAAGGGTTGCAGATCAAAATGAATTCGGTAAACATTAGTTCCGAGCTGATTTCTCAGATCGAAAGCCTTTGCAACGAATACAGTGGTGCCTGTCCTTTGTATTTAAAAATCCAAGACGATCAGGAGAAAATTAATCTGGAATTGCTATCGCGGAAATTTAGGGTGAAGCCAGTGAATGAAATGGTGGAGAAGTTCCGGAAGATCAAGAGCTTAAATTTAGAAGTAGTGTCATAATTATAAATTCGCTGATTCGCCTTTAACGCAATCACTGTTCACTTTTCACTTCCAGTATTTAACGGAAACCAGCATCTGACAAGTAGAGCGAATTATCCGTTCAGTGAAAAACAGAGGCCGCCAGCTATAAACCTTGAGGGTGTTTATACGATTTTCTTGATTTTGAAGCTTTCTTTGAAGCAGGTATCACGAAAACTTCAGCCATTAATAGACTATAGGGTTTCTTGTAGTTTACCAACTGGCTAACTTTTGCTCTCTCAAATATTATCGCATTGACCATGTGCTTTTTAGCATACGCTGCTTTATTTGGGTGTTTATAATTGTTTGCTGAATACGTGGGGTCGTTGACGGCAATATTCTGGCTCAAACCAAGATGGGCCACAACCAAAAAGAAGCTAATGATAAGAATACGTTTCATAGTACAAAAGATTTATTAATTCTTATGTACAAGTACGTTAGAATGACAGGACTCTTTATCAGGGTAAATACGGAGTGCCCTATTAGTGTTTATCTGAAATTCTCATCAGGGTTTTTCCCCCGAGTCATCCCAATATTTTAAGGTCGATTGCCTTCTTTATAAGCTCCGATGAATTATTTACTTCTAACTTTTTAAGCATGTTCAGTCGATGGGATTCCACCGTTCGGATGCTAATTTTTAATTTGGCCGCAATTTGCTTAGTACTTTGTCCATCCGCCACCAAATTCAGAACTTCTTTTTCACGCAAAGTAATTTCCTCATGGTCAATTACCGTTTGTTTGTTAACCGACTCCGCGAGAATATTAGTTACAAAAGGACTGAAATATTTTCCTCCTTCGTAAACCGTTTGAATAGCTTTTTCCAATTCAGCAATCTCTATATTTTTGAGTAGATAACCATGAGCCCCATTTTTCAGCGCCTTGATCACATACCCCGCCTCGTCATGCATCGTCAAAATAATAAATTTCAAATTCGGATTAATTTTTTTTAATTGAACCATCGCATCAAGGCCGTTAATCACCGGAATAGTAATGTCCACTAAAATAATATCAGGTGCTTTTTCGGAAGCTAGCAATAATAATTCTTTACCCGTTTCGGCCTCTCCGACAATCTCAAAGGCCTTATTTCTTCCCAACAACGACCTAAATCCAGCCCTGATAAGGGGATGATCATCCGCTAGAATTAGCTTTATTCTATCCATTATTTTTTTTGGTTGGAATGTTAACCTCTATCACAGTGCCCATACCGGGGCTTGTATGGATCTCTAAATTTCCATTTAGTAAAGTTGCCCTTTCTTTCATATTCCTAATACCAAATCCACTTTTCTTCTGTATCTCCTCCATATTAAACCCCCTTCCATCATCTTTCAATAAGAGGTAAATTTCGTCCCCTTTATCTATCACCTGCACGTCTACATTTTTTGCGTAGGCATGTTTGATGATATTATTAATTCCCTCTTGCACTATCCGATAAATTGCAATGGATATTTCAAAGTTTAATTCACTTTCCACTTCCACTACATAAAGAAGGTCAAACGATAAGGATGATATTGATCTGCAATTTTCACACAATCCCCTCAAAGCCGCCTCCAGGCCAAAATCGACAATGGCATTAGGCATCATATTATAGGAAATCCTTTTTACTTCCGTTATAGTCTCATTTATTAGAGTCATTATTTCTTTGCGTAATAAAGTATCATCTTCCATCATCTCAACCCGCAATCGAATGGCCGTCAAAAGTTGACCCACGCCATCATGTAAATCCTGTACGATTCTTTTTCTTTCATTTTCCTGGCCTTCAAGAACCGCACCCGTTTTCTCACGGATTAACCGAATTTCACGTTCATTTAAGTCCCTCAGTTGATCTCGCATGTGGAGGAGTGCCAAACCGAGGGCATCCTGATCACTTAGCGTGGTAAATGGTGTATCAAATTTTCCAGACCCAATTGCATAAGCAAAATCTCTCGTTCGTTTCAAACCTGCTATGAGCTGATCAATTGCGCTTGCAATTTGTCCGACTTCATCGCGGTTAGCAATATGCAATTTTCTCATCGGGATGACACCCTTGGATAACAAACCAATAATGTCCTTTAAATAAAGTATGGGTCTGGAAATAGCATTCGATACAAATACCGTACTCACGATAATGATCATACTTAGGCCAAAAGTAATCATGATAAGGTAATTCCGTAATCGAATGATTGGCTTCATTGCCTCGCTCCAATCTATTTCTGAGATCAAGGTCCATCCCAGTTGTGGCGCATCAATCTTGCGGTAATAACTTACCACCTTTTCCCCACGATAGTCTGTGATGAGGTGATTGCCAGAGGGTGCCGCTAAGGTACTCATTGACGCGTCCGTTCTCACCTCAATTCTCCTTGGCAATTTTAAAGGGAAGAATCTGGAAGCGGAGCGCATCCGTAAATCATTTCCTACCAAGTAGGATTCGCCCGTATTTCCCATGCCCGTTGTTTCTTGAAGAAGTTTTTGAATTTCCTTAAAGTTCTCATGAACCAAAACATAACTCCCTCCCTCCTTCGAAATACAGGGGATAACATATAGTAAAAGCGTACTATCTGATTTTACCTGATTAGAAATGTCAAGTACACCAAAATTGCCAGACAATGGAAGTCGATATCTATTTAAAAGGACTGATGGTATGATAGAATTTGTTGTTGAAAATATCTGTTGCCCCTTTTTAGATAACACGGTTATCCCACTAAAATTGTAGACATCGCAAATGGCGTTAATTTCTTTCTTTGTCTGAATGGGGAATTGATTTGGATCCAAAGACTCTTCCTTAGCCAACACCCCAACTTCATCTAACTTCAAATCATGAATTAAAATAAATTGAAGTTCTTTTTGGATCTGCAAAAAATGATTTTCAATCTGATTCTTCTTTAGGACGTTGATCGAAGAAAGTTGATCGATTGTCCGTTTTATCAAGGCATCTCGCAAAATAAAGTAAAAGATAAACGAAAAGACTATCAACGTGAAAAAACCGATAAGGGTGTGAGATAAAAAAATCTTCGTGAATATCTTCATATACTTCGCTGATAAATTCGTCAACTTTCTAAAAAGTACCACATCCTGTAAAGAATGTAATTTACGCATTGAGCCTCTTTCCCCGCTTCGAAACATTTTATAAACAAACTTGCGTTAATTCTACGAAATGCAAAACTAAGATGCCCTAGCCGAAAATGCAGTCTCCGAGCAAAATGTCAAGGCCACGACTTTTGTTTACTTCTAATTCTTAATTGCCGGAACTAAATTCGCTTATATTTGCGTTCAATAAGAGAATTTAAAAATAACAACTTCTATATGGGCAAAACAAAAGAACTTACTGACGCAAATTTTGATGAGACTTTAAAAGGCGACAAGCCGGTTTTGGTTGATTTTTGGGCTGAATGGTGTGGACCCTGCAAAATGATTGGACCTTTAGTGGAAGAATTAGCAGGCGAATACGAAGGCAAAGCAGTCATCGCCAAGTTAAATGTGGATGAAAATCCTCAAATTACTGCTCGTTATGGCGTCCGATCCATCCCCACCCTCCTTGTCTTCAAAAACGGAGAAATTGTAGATAAGCAAGTTGGGGCTGTGCCCAAGTCGGTACTGGCTTCCAAATTACAGGCGCAGGTAGCCTAAGAAATCGCTGACTCATTTCAGATAGGCAGATGCAGTAACCAGCATTTGCCTATTTCTTTTTTAACTTGATTCACAATTCAACCTATAATGCATTTGCTGGGAATTCAATCAGGCTTTATCATTCTGACAATCAGCAGTTATTCTTATCTGTTCTTAGAAATCAAAAAAGCAGTAAGACTGGGTCCGTGGCCGCTTGCAAGGAAAGGCCAATTTACTACATTGTTTTTAGTGGCATTGCTGGCTTGGGGATTATTTGTTACGTTTTGGTCGCTGAGCGGGTGGATGGGAAACTTCCTTGTTTTTCCGTTTAACGTCTTGCCTATTTTAACAATCCCATTCATTTCCATTCTGGTCTTCTCCTTCTCAAAGACAATGAATGATCTTTTGTTGATTATTCCCAACCAAAAAATAGTTCAACTTCAAACATTTCGTTTTTTTGTAGAGCTTTTACTTTGGGCAATGTACCTTAAAAACCAAGTACCCATACAAATGACGTTTGAAGGTCAAAACTTTGATGTACTCACTGGTGCAAGTGCCCCGATCATCGCCTTGTTAATTGCAAAAGGAAAAATTTCAAAAACAAGTCAAGTAATTTGGAATATCCTCTGTTTAGCTTTGTTAGTGAACATTGTGGTTACTGCCATTTTATCAATGCCTTCCCCATTAAAGATTTTCATTGACGAACCGGCTAATACAATAGTAACCCTATTTCCATTTAGCTGGCTACCTGGACTATTGGTTCCATTGGCCTATGGGCTTCACTTTCTGTCCCTTAGACAACTTTATCTTACGAGGGAAAAAATGCTGAAATGATTTTTTATATCGATTGAAGTGTTTACACAATTCTTTAGTTTTGCGGCTTCAATTTTTAAATGGGCAATGTGAAGCTGACTAAACTACTCTTACTCGCGGTATCTTTTCTAGGACTGATTAGATTCTCCACAGCACAAGATTTAACACCACAAAAACCAAAAAGGAAAGCCCAGTTCTACTTCTCATGGGGTTACAACCGCGATTGGTATTCAAAAAGCAATATTCACGTTATCTACCACAACGCTCAAAATACGGAGCAGCTGAACGTGATGCTTTATGACGCTAAGGCAAAAGACAAACCCGATATGGATCGGTATTGGCAGCCTGAGCGATTAACGATACCTCAGTATGACCTGAAAGCAGGATTGTTTTTCAATGATAAACATGACTTTGGGATAGAATTAGGTTGGAATCATTTAAAATATGTAGTCACCCCTTGGCAGAATATCCACATGAAAGGGGAAATCAACGGTACCCCAATTGATGCTGTAGTGCCATTGAACGACACCCTCATACACATTCAGCATACCAACGGTAATAATTACCTCATTCTTAGCCTGGTAAAAAGACAAAAACTGATAACCAGAAAAAATGTTCAAATCAGTGCGATTGCTACCGTTGGCGCTGGACCAATGATCTCCTATACCATAGACAAAATTCTTGGCGACTACGACCCAGGTTATTTTCATTATCATGGTTGGGTAGCCGCCACAAGTTTGGGGCTAAGAATTTCATTCTTAAAATATCTTTTTATCCAAACGGACGCCCAGGGCGCATTTGCTAATTACACAAACACTAAATTAGGATACGCTCACCTCGGCACCGCCCGCCAGCACTTCTTCTCTCTTCAGTGGACTTGGGAAGGCGGACTGATATTTCCCGTTGGGAAAAAAATGGTTATGGCTCCTAAGTAATCAGGTCATTCCAAGTACACTACTTTTGCTAATTTTTTTAAGAAGATTTGTGAGGGCGTTTTTAATAATCATTTCTTATCTTGAACCGGTAAAGCAATAGCCGGTGTCTCTTCTCATTGTATTTTTTTGTATTGTTCTGCTGGTGGTACTCATCTCCAAGCTAAAGGTGAATGCCTTTCTTGCTTTTCTGGTCGTGTCGATTATAGCCGGCATTTTGTTGGGGATGGAACTCAATTCAATTATCATTTCCATCCGTAAAGGGATTGGCGATCTTCTCGGCTCCCTGGTAATCATCATCATTGCAGGAGCCATGCTCGGAAAATTAGTAGCCGAAAGCGGAGCAGCTCAACAAATCACTGCGGGGATGATGAAGTTATTTGGAGTACGCTATATGCAATGGGCGTTGATGATAACCGGATTTGTTATTGGTATTCCGCTCTTTTATAATGTCGGATTCGTACTCGCTGTTCCTTTGGTTTTTGTAGTGGCTTATCAGCACAAAATGCCTGTTGTCTATTTGGGTATTCCATTGCTGGCTGCCCTCTCGGTGACGCACGGATTTCTCCCTCCCCACCCTTCACCAACGGCTCTTGTAGGTCAGTTCCATGCTGACCTTGGGAAGACATTACTTTATGGAGTCACCATCGCCATACCTTCCGTGATTTTAGCTGGGCCTGTATTCGCGAGCACTTTAAAAAATATAAAATCACAACCGCTTGAAACTTTCAAGCCTGCCACGCTATCAAAAGATCAGCTCCCTAGCTTGGCCAACTCAATTTTTTCGGCATTGCTCCCCGTTTTATTATTGGCCACCACCACCATTTGCAAACCTTTTTTACCAACGGAAGGAAGCTTGGTAAATTTGATCTCCTTCCTCAGTGATCCGGACATTGTAATGTTGCTCTCACTAACAGTCGCGACTTTCTCGCTAGGGATAGGGCGAAAAATACGGATGAGCAAAATCATGAGCTTCTACCAGGATTCTGTGAAAGATGTGGTATTGATTTTATTAATTGTAGCGGGTGGTGGCGCATTAAAAGAAATCCTGATTGACAGCGGGATCGGTGATGAAATCGGCAAGTCAATGCATTCCCTCAACATTAACCCCTTGTTGCTCGGCTGGCTGATCGCGGCTGTCATCCGCGTTAGTCTTGGGTCAGCCACTGTTGCGGGAATTACCGCTGCGGGTATCATCGCCCCAGCGGTCGTTTCAACGCAAGCCGATCCCAACCTGATGGTGCTGGCGGTCGGTGCCGGAAGCCTTATGTTTTCTCACGTCAACGACTCTGGGTTCTGGCTTTACAAAGAATATTTCAATTTAACTATTAAAGAAACATTTTTGTCGTGGTCGCTAATGGAGACGATTATTTCCATCTGCGGACTTATTGGCGTTTTTATTTTACAATCTTTCATCTAATTTTTTTGCAATGACACCAGATCAACGATTTGAAGAACTAGGACTATCCTTGCCCCCTGCGCCTAAACCATTGGGCGTTTACAAACCATTTTTAATTGACGGTAATCATGTTTTCCTTTCCGGACACGGCACAGTAAAAAATGATGGAAGCCTCATCATCGGCAAAGTGGGGCTTGACTTGAATGTCGAAGAAGCTAAATTTGCTGCGCGTCAAGTTGGGCTCGCCATGCTTTCGACAATAAAAAGTAATCTCGGAAGTTTTAACAAGATCAAGCGCGTGATTAAAATTTTGGGCATGGTCAATTCCATCCCTTCCTTTGAAAAACACCCCTTTGTTATCAATGGTTGTAGCGAATTGTTTGCTCAAGTGTGGGGACCGGATAATGGTGTTGGCGTACGTAGTGCAGTGGGTATGGGTTCACTGCCTGACAACATTCCGGTTGAAATTGAAGCCCTATTTGAATTAGAGTTATAAATAAAGTAGACTGAACCACATAGAAGCATAGTAGCATAGGCGGAAACATAGAAAATGCAAACCACAAAGAAATACTTGGATGAACTTACCTATCAAATTATCGGATGTGCCATTGAAGTCCATCACATCTCGGTTCAGGGTTATTGGAAAGTGTTTATAAAAAATGTTTTTTGAAAGAATTGGAAATCCAAAGCATAACTTTTCAAAATCAAGTTTGTGTGCCTTTAGAGTACAAAGGATTAGAACTTGAGGCAGAATTGAGATTAGATGTTTTAGGTAGAGAATTTGATTTGTGTGGAATTGAAAGTTCAGGAAGGTCTGCTCCCAGTTCACGATGCAATACTACTTTCCTATATGGAAATGCTGCAAAAACCAAAAGGCATCCAGATCAATTTTCATTGTATTAATATTTTTAAACATGGGCAGAAGACTCTAGTAAATCGTTTATTCTCCTCATTGCCTGAATAATAACTATGTGTTCATCTATGTTTCTATCCTATTATGTGGTTCAAATTCCAACTATAAAGGTATTATGAATAACGCTATCCAATTAGATTGGTTCGAAGTCTCCAATGTCAACGAGGTTGATTCTCCTTCGTTGCTCGTTTTTCCTGACCGGGTAAAAAAGAATATTGAGATTTTAAAATCCATGCTGCCGGATGTAGCTCGGTTAAGACCTCACGTAAAGACCCACAAATCCCCCGAGGTAACGAAACTTTTACTGGAATCCGGATTTACAAAATTCAAATGTGCCACTATTGCTGAGGCCGAAATGTTGGCCGAGTCTAATGCGCCCGATGTGCTTCTTGCCTATCAGGCGATTGGCCCCAAAGCAGAGCGGTTGGCTGAACTTGTAAAATGTTATCCAAAAACCCGATTCTCATGCCTTGTCGATAATGAAGTCACAGCGCTCCATCTTGATTCAATTTTCAAAAAAATCAACCACAAACTCAACGTTTACATTGATTTGAATATCGGAATGGACCGCACAGGCATTAAACCTGGTGTGGAGGCAGAAGCACTTTACAAAAAATGCCAATCGCTCGATGGGGTTTTATCTGTTGGGCTTCACGCTTATGATGGGCATTTGAGAGATGAGGACCTTAGTGAACGTACAAAAAAATGTAATGAAGGTTTTGTTCCTGTTATTGCCATGCAACAAAATCTACTTCACTCGGGTTGCAATGAACTCGTTATCGTTGTTGGAGGTACAACTACCTTTCCAATTCATGCAAAAAGAAATGAGGTGGTGTGCAGCCCAGGTACTTTTATCTATTGGGACAAAGGCTATCACGATACATTTAAAGAACAACCTTTCGAATTTGCAGCACTTGTACTGACGCGAATTATTTCAAAACCCACAGCAGACACGATCTGCGTTGACCTTGGGCACAAAGCCATTGCATCCGAAAATCCGTTTGATAAAAGAGTCTTTTTTTTAAACGCCTCCAATCTGGAGCCTACTGGCCATAGCGAAGAACACATGGTCTTTAAAGTCAATGGCCAGAATGATTATCAAGTTGGCGATGTATTATATGGCGTCCCTTTTCATGTTTGCCCAACAGTTGCTTTGCATGAAACCGCAGTCGTCATTAATGATCACCTAGCGGGTGGTCAATGGAATATGATTGCGAGAAGGAGAAAAATAAAAATCTGATGTTACTATGTTAATTGTTGATGCCCACCTTGACTTGAGCATGAATGCGATGGAATGGAATCGCGACCTTTCAAGACCTATTGAAGAAATCCGCCAACGCGAAAAAGGAATGACCGACAAACCGGATCGTGGAAAAGGAGTCGTCAATTTTGACGAGCTAAGAAAAGGAAATATCGGACTGGTAGTCGCAACCCAGATAGCGCGGTATGTTTCACCTGAAAATTCGTTGCCCGGTTGGCATTCGCCAGAACAAGCGTGGGCACAAACACAAGCACAACTTGCCTGGTACAAAGCGATGGAAGAACGAGGCGAACTTTTTCAAGTAAACAATTTGGCAACACTTGAATATCACCTTCAACAATGGAACACAAATCAAGATAAAACCAAAAAACCGATTGGGTATATTTTAAGTCTGGAAGGTGCCGACTCTATTGTGACGCTTGAACATCTGGAACGTGCTTATGCGTACGGACTTCGCGCCATCGGTCCTGCCCACTATGGCCCAGGACGCTATGCTCAGGGAACAGATGCTATTGGCGAACTGGGGAAAGTGGGAAGGGAGCTTCTCAAAGAAATGGAACGATTGAACATTATCCTTGATGCCACTCATTTGTGCGATGATAGTTTTTGGGAAGCCTTGGAAAACTTCAACGGACACGTTTGGGCTAGCCATAATAATTGCAGAGCGTTGGTTCCGCATAACCGCCAATATAGCGATGAGCAAATAAAAGCGTTAATCCAACGAGGAGCGGTGATTGGTGGTGTGATGGACGCCTGGATGCTGGTGCCTAATTGGAAGCGAGGCATCTCCACACCGCAAAAAATGAATTGCACCCTTGAAAAATTAATTGACCACATGGATCACATTTGTCAATTGGCTGGAAATACTCTTCATGTTGGCATCGGCTCGGACTTGGATGGCGCATTTGGAAAAGAGCAAAGCCCGCTAGAGATCGAAACGATTGCTGACCTAAGAAAAATACCGATTCTCCTTTCCCAACGAGGGTATACTAAGGAGGATATTGAAAACATTACAAGCCAAAATTGGATAAGATTTTTAAAAAGCATATGGGGAAAATAAATGATTCTAGATTTTGGCTACTTGATAACAAAACTAGCAGCCAGAATCTTATATATCTAGAATCGATTTCATTCGTATTTCAAGTTCTTCACGGGGTTTGTCCAAACCGTCTTCAAGGTTTGAAAACTAATTGTTGCCAAGGCGATGAACAATGAAATTCCACCTGCCAGAAGAAAGATGTCAGCGGAAATCCCAACACGGTATTCAAAAGTCGAAAGCCAATTTTTCATCAAATACCAGGTGATCGGAACGGAAAATAGGAGACACAAAGCGATGAGCAAGAAATATTCCTTCGTCAGCAACGCAAGCAAAGAATTATCGGTAGCGCCCATAACCTTTCGGATACTGATTTCTTTCATCCGGTTTTGCATTGCCAGGGAGGCTAACGCATAGAGGCCAAGACTGCCTATCAGTACAGCCAATAAGGTTGCAATGTTCACGATCTTTCCAAGATTTTGATCGCCCTTATACTGTTTGGCCATCGCCTGATCCACAAAAGAAAAGGCAAACTCCTCTTCACCCGCTATTTTCTTCCATGTATCTTTTATATGACCCAGTGCAACATTCATATTCCCCGGCTTTAAACGCACGATCAACTTTGGCACGGGCGAATTATCTATATTGATATTTTCTATTCCATCCAGGATAATGGCGGGGTTCTCGACCATTGCCAGCGGTCGCACTTTTGTATAAAGCGACCCAAAATTGAAGTCTTTGACTACGCCAATAATTTCATGATCGGGGAAATTCTTTCCGGGTATTTTCTTTCCAATCGCATCAGTCCAGCCATACTCTTTCGCAAAGGCTTCATTCACAATAACACCTCTTCGGCCATCAGCCCCATTCACCTTTAGAAAGCCTCTCCCTGCAGCAAGTTTTATTTTCAAGGTCGATAAATAATCTTCATCCACAATATTCATGGCAAAATTTCTGTAAATCCCTTTCTCATCCGTATAGCCAGTATTCGTCCACTCACCGTTTCCAAAATCATGAGACGAACCACAAACAGCAACTACATCCGGATAGTTGGCCAATTCAGTTTTGAACTGTTCAATTTTCACAAAAGCAGCCTTAACCCGATCAGTCAATCGGCCTGTGCGCGGAACGATAATTTGTGCTTCTACTAATTGCTCTTTGTCAAAGCCAAGGTTTTTGTTTTGAATAAAGGAAAGTTGCTTTTTCATGATCAACGTACTCGAAATCAAAAAAATGGATAACATCAATTGCACGCCAACCAGTACTTTACGCAAACCTTGCTTTGTACTGCCTTGTATCGATCCCTTCAATATGGATACGGGTTTAAACCCCGACAAGATAAAGGCTGGATAACTCCCTGAGATTAAACCAATCACGATAAGAAGTGACAAGACCACAAGCCAGGTGAAAGCATCCCAAGAAAATAAAAGCTGCTTACCGGCTAAGTCGTTGAAAAGTGGAAGATTTAAGATAGATAGTCCAATACCGATAATCATAGCGAGCAGGGTAATCAATATTGCCTCACCCACAAATTGGGTGACCAATTGGGATCGCAATGCGCCTACCACTTTTCGGATGCCAACTTCTTTTGCCCGCTTCAGCGAACGACCCACTGAAAGCGTCACAAAATTGATGCAACCTACGATAAGGATAAGAAGGGCAATAGCAATCAGGATATACGAATACTTTGGATTGCTAACCGGTGCGATCGCTGTTGGGAACTCTGTATTTAAATGAATATCGGTGAGCGGCTGCAGGCCTGCCTTATATTTGCTTTTTGTAAAGTCCTCCTCCCCCATTGCTGTCTTAAAGATTGGAGGAAATTTACTTTCTACAATTTTAGGATCAGTCTTTTCCCGCAAGAGCACATACGTCTCTGGAACAATGTTAAACCACGAGGAAAGCAACCGTTCGCCAAATAATTTTGAGTTGTTCAATTCTGAAATGAGGATATCGTACTGAATACTTGAATTGGTGGGCGTATTTTCGGTGATGGCCTTCACTGAAAAATTTTCAAATGTCTCTCCAAGCTGAACAGAAATCGTTTTGTTAATCGGGTCAACATCCCCAAAATATTTCAGCGCCATTCGCTCACTTAATACCACATTGTTTTGAGCCAAAAGCACTTCATGGCCATTTCCCTTCACAACCTTAAAATCAAAAACGTCAAAGAAATTTTTTCCGGCTACCATCGCAGACTCATTAAATTGCTGTTCACCAACTTTGACTTGCACTGTGTTGACAGTGATCCGCACCTCGTGTTCAACTTCAGGCAAGTTTTCCTTTAAAGCAGGTCCCATGGGAAAGGGGGTGACCGTATTAAAGAACTGCTGGTTTTCCCCCCAATCTTCGCGGGAATAGACACGGTAGATTCGATCCGCTTTGGTGTGAAAAGTATCGAAAGTCAACTCATCACGAACAAACAAAGAAATAAGCAAGCAACAGGCGATGCCCAACGCAAGACCAAATACATTGATAAAAGAATGTGCCTTCGAGCGCCATAAAGAACGCAAAGCAATTTTGAAATAGTTATGTAACATATCGATTTCTGGTAAGTGGTTTGAAAATTTATTTCTGAAAATAATTCCTGGCCTACAAAATTTTAAGGCATTAATCGCAAGTTTTCTCTTCGCGCTCTTCCCTCCTAGCAACTTCACGTCCTCCTCAAACTTCTCCAACAAATCCCCTTCAATGCCTTCGTATAATGCGGGCGGACAGAACCATCGGAGGAAGCGGAGCCATCTGTCCTGACTATGATTGAAATGATTTTGTGATGGACTATGATTACTTTTGGCCATCCTCGTCACTTACTATGTGTTTTCATCACTCGTTTAAATTGCAAACTTTTGCTTCCAAAATTGATGAGCAAACTAACTTCCATTTTATAAGCCTCCAGATAATTTATTGCTTGTGCCAAGTGGTCGTCTTCTAATTGAATGACCGCCTTTAATTCCACCATCACCTTTTCTTTCACGAAAAAGTCGGCTCGTCTTGAGCCAATAGGGTTGTCTTTATAGAAGATCGGAATCTCGAACTCTCTTACAAACTTCAAACCTTGGCTCTCCATTTCAATTGCCAGGGCACGTTGGTAAATTACCTCCTGAAATCCATTCCAAAGAATCTTGTGAACTTCCATCGCACACCCAATGATCTTAGCAGTTAGTTCCGAATATTTGTATTTTTCATCAACCATTGTAGCGTTATATTTTTGCAAGGGTCATTAATCATCGCAATCATTAAATCATTAAATCATAGTTGAGACGAGGGATCAACTTCCACAACTCCACCTGCTGTTCCTTCCTCGCGAGCAGCATGGCAAGCCCGGCATTCGTTACTTGAAAAATCCGTTTCCTTCTTCCGCCTCTTGCGTTGGTCGCGCCACCCATGTAGGATTTGACATAGCCCTTATCTTCAAGGCGATATAAAGTAACATGGACTGCGCTGAGGTTGGACTCCCTCCCCACCCTATCCTTTATTTCATTCACGATGGCATTGCCGTAGGCATCATCTTGTAAGATGCCAACCATGGTAAGCACCAGTTCTTCAAATTCCCCGAGGTATTCTTTGTTCATTTGTATATACTTTGTAAAACAAAAGTAACGATTATTATATACTTCGCTAAAGAAATGAGACTATATTTCTATTTCAAAAACAGAAGGACCCCTCAAAAAATGTTATACTTTTGGTTGATAAATTAGAAAATTAGAAGCTTTGAACAGTTTGGTCAATTCGGGCAACTCAATTCGTGTTTGTTGGTTTATCGCAATTTCTTACTTTCGTTCCAACATGGAGGAAAATTAGAATAAAGTCATATCCTATAAACTTTGCAAATGAAACCACTAAAACCAAAATTGAGAATTCTTTTGCTTTTAACTTTTTGCTGCGCAACGATAGTTAAGACCTTTTCTCAGCAGCCCCTTTTCAGTTTTGAAAAATTTATCAATAACCAAGACACCCTGCTCTACCGACAGCTTATCCCGGATTATGATACCTTGCGCAAATATCCACTCGTGATTTTTTTACATGGTTCCGGTGAACGTGGCAAGGATAACGTAGCCCAATTAAAATGGGGTGTCTCCAATTTTGCTATTGAAAAAAATATGATCTTATATCCGGCCATTGTTATTGCACCACAATGTCCAGAAAAAATGACATGGTCAAATTTTTCACGAGAGAATAATGGCAAGGACATGCACCTACTGCCTACGCCTTCAAAACCAATGGAACTTTTAATGAAGTTAATTCAACAGGTTACCAAAAAATTTTCGGTTGACCCGAAGCGTATTTACATTACAGGCCTTTCCATGGGTGGGTTCGGGACTTTCGATGCCCTGGAGCGATACCCGGAAGTGTTTGCTGCGGCAGTTCCTGTTTGTGGTGGCGGTGACGTATCCAAAGCACCTGTCATCGCAAAAATCCCGATGTGGGTTTTTCATGGGGCAGAAGATGCAGCGGTAAGTCCACTCCTTTCGCTCAAAATGGTTGATGCCCTAACCAAAGCAGGCGCACATCCCGGCTTTACTCAATATCCTGAAGTGGGGCATTTTTCCTGGCTGGGTGCCTATACGGATCCATTGATGATGGAATGGCTTTTCCGGCAACACAAGTAACTGACATCGGGGCGATCATTTCGCAATGAGTCTTTTGCTTGAGCGATTATTCCCATCGCGATGACCCTTCCGCTCATCACCCCATGGTATTTTTTCCTGTCATCGCCTGGTTGACAATTGATCCTTTGTTAAAAAAATAGTAATCCACACTACTGCCAATTTTATGTTTTCGACTTGGCGAGGTATTTAAACCTCAGGCTCCCTGTTCGACTAAAGGATTTCAAAGAGACCAATTATTGCTCTTCCATTTTTAATTTGTCTAAAGCAAATATTTTTACCGCTTCTTCTACAGCAGGAATATCTTTGGAAACCACATGCGAACCAAGCACATGACCGCCCGCTTTGGGGATCGCCACAGTTGCTTTTAATTGATAGGGTGTACCAAGTTCCTCATTCATTTTTAGCATGGCACTCACTTTTACAGTTGGGTCTTGTTCTTTTTCATTCTTGTAATAGTATAAAGTGAGGCTTGGACATTTCACTTTTTGAAAGGTGGTCGGATTCATCCTTTCTTCGAGCAGTTCTTCGAGTTGCGTTACCGCTTCCAGGCGATACGGATTATTCCAGTATTTATCTTTTAACGAATCTTTAGGAAATGAATTATAGTTTCCTCCTTTCACCAACCGGGCGATCTGCAACCCCCAAGGGTTATTTAGCAACCAAGCATTGGGATCATTGATCGCTACATTAGGCGACATATTGATCATTGCAAATACATCGTCCGGATATTCAGCCGCCAACATCAACGCCATCGTACCTCCCGTGGAGGTGGACATCAAAATAATCTTTTCACCGATCGCGTTTCCTATGGCCAATGCTTCTTTGCTGCTTTTCCACCAACGGTCGGGCGTAAAGTTGATGAGTTGATCAACCGTGTCAATGCCGTGATCGGCCATTCGGGCGAGATAAAGATTGCAACCGAATTTTTTAGCGAAATTTTCATGCACAGGATCACCCTCTTCCTGGCTAGCTGAAAACCCATGGATATACACTACAC
>DAHVFH010000114.1 GCA_027317105.1 Cytophagales bacterium | reverse complement strand
AATTAGGCTTATTAAATTTATAAAAAGGAAGAAGTAAATTTCCAAGGTAATCTCTTTTAGGCATTTGACTTGAGTCATTTGAAACCATCAACCCATCATGGCATTTAATTTTAAAATCCCTTTGAATAATTAACTTGGCAGGGCATTGACCATTATGCCATATAAAAATCATCTCACCATTTTCTCTTCCTTCATTTATGTTCTTTGATGAGACTAGCCGTTGAAGATCGTATTCAAGCTGTGGAGGAACGTGTTTGGTAAATAGTCGACCATACTCTTGCTCGTAAAGTTGTTTTGCCTTTTGGTATGCGAAAACCGAATTGTCATATTCCTTTCCAATTTCGAAAATCATTCCAATCAAGACATAAAAAAGAGGGTCACTACCAATCAATATTCTACTTTTATGCATATTATCGGTTTCTTTTAGAAGTTCATCCATCCTGCGACATTCTACTAGTGCCTCATCTGTAGAACCCAAAGCCATAAAGTTTATTGCTTTGTAATATAAAACCATAAATAAATCGCGATCATCATTATAACACTCTTCTTCAAGTGCAATATGCTTCATGGGGCGATCCATTTGCATTAAAAATGCTTTTTCAAAATACAGATTACTTTGAGCATAATAACCTTGAGCAGATAACTCTTGGCCTTTGGTCACTAAATACAAAAACTTATTTTTATTGTTAATCTCATTTCTGACTTCTTTATCAAAAAGATTTCGATCTATCAAGTCCAAACTATCAATACAAGTTGGACATAATTGGCCGTAGGAATTTGAAAAAGAACAAATAATAATTAAGGCGAGAATAGGTATAAGGAAGATTTTATTAGGCTTTTTAATTGCCATAACTTGGATAATTACTCTCCAAAGATGAAAACGTGTGAAAAAGGATTTGTCCTTTTTTTACAGTATACGTGAACTGGTGCTCCGCTGTTTTACCAATCGGGCTTTTTAGAGTGAAGCTCAACGAATTTTGCCCTTCTTGTAACGGAACCCGACTGTAGTAAATACTATGGGGAAGCGTTTGCCAGTTGCGGGTGTCGGCTTTTTCAGTGATGGCGTTAAAAATACCTAATAAGGAACCCAGGGTCTCATCCTGTTTTCTTACTTCATACTCACTCACTTTCTTTAAGGCCACACGAAGCAATGCTTTGCTAAATTCTAATCCCATTCGCTCCTTTAAACATTTGAAGGCGATCTTATTCACATCTTCCGCCAGTTGCAAAGGGATTTTACTCCCATTAATGGCAACAAAAGCATCTGAATAATAAGGCGGTCGCTCTACATATTTTGGGAAGGCCACACGAAAAACTTGCAAACTTGCTAATCCGTTTATCTGGTTTTCATTGTAGCCTTCAATTGGAAATGGAAAGCTGAGTCCCAACTGTTCGTTGGTAAAATATACCAATCCGCCTTGCCGGGTAATAATGAAGTCCACACCCCATTCGATCTTGACAGGCGCTAATCCATTGTGCCAAAAGAAAATTAATTCTGCACCTTCGCTGGGTTTATAATTATAATTGGGCATGCCTAGTGAAATTTTGTACGATTCGAATTCTGATTTCATTCCACTAAGCCAAGCCGTACGCAATAAATCTTCTTTCAGCTGAGGTGGAGCGGATAAGCCAAAAAGTTTCTTGTAATCATTGTTATAGACCTCCCAAGCATTTCGATAGGCAATAAAAGCATTGTTGTAATCCTTGTCCACTTCATACGTGATCCCCATTAATAGATTGATGAAGGCATCATGCTCATATTTTTTTGTTGATTGATAGCGATCTGATAACTGCTGCAACCGGATATTTAACCTTCTGATTTCCACCAATGCATTATCCGTATCATTCAACTTCAAATAGTTCAATGCCTTGTAGTAAAGCAACAGCAAGTGTTCATCATCTTCACCTTTGTAGGATGTAAAATTTGGATTCGTGAGATAGGATGCTACTTCATTGAGGTAGTTGATTCGGTAATCTTCCCCAAATAAATAAGCCTTTTCAAAAAAGTCGTTGCTTTCGGCATATTTGCCCATCATCGACAGCACTAGCCCATTGTTGACAAAATATAAAAATTGCTTTTTACCGTGCGCCATCGAAGCATGGTGTTGCAGGGTGGTGTATGCTTTTTGCAACTGACCACTTTCAAACTCCTGATTAAAAGTAAAATTGGATTGGTAATACGTAGCGCAGGAAGAAACTGCGAGAAGGGTTAGGATGAAAATGAGGCGTCTCAAATTACAAATTGAAAGTTTCAAGTTACAAAGCCATTATTCGGCATGAGTCCAGCATTCTATAACAAAATGATTTGAATCTAGCACCAATAACCCAGGGTCAATCTTTAATAAATTTCTTGATTTCCTCCTGCCCATACCATACTCGCTTATTGGTTTCAATGTCGGTAAGGAAAAGTGTGGTGATATAGTTGACCACCCGTTTCTTGTTATAAACATCGGTTTCAGAAGTCATCTCTCCAAAAAGCATGAGGTTTGCTCCCTCCTCTTTGCCCCATTGTGTGGCGGTGGCCGAACTAGAGAAATCTTGTTGCTCCGCTCGTTCTTGACGAAGCTTATCGCGAAACCCAGATGACTCGACCAAGTCGGCAATACCTGAATTGAAAATCGCCAACTCTATTTTTTTAATGTAGGTATCCGCATCAATATGCTCACTGGTTTTGTTGCGGATTAGCCCTACGATAATGGCCGGCTTTTTATTCAATGCTTTTGAATAATCTTTGAATTGGGTGCTGTTTAATAATTCGGAAATCATCTTTTCGGCCACCATTCTCGAGTCGCTATCATTCCAACGACCGCTAAGGTCAATTTGTTTGCTTGGATCGATCCGGGTTACCGATCGCGCACAGGAGGCAAAAAGAATTAAAATGAGAATGTACCTAACGTATGACATGCCTTTGGATTAGTTATATGTTAATGGTGATTGGTTAATGGTTATCGGTTAATGGTGATTATCCGCTGAACGTATAACGATCAATTGCTTATTGTTTTTAAACGATGGATTACCTCTTTTGGGTTTGGTGAAGAAAAGATAAAGTTTCCCACCACCAAAACATCAGCGCCTGCATCAACCAATAATTTGGCGTTTTGCTGGTTTACGCCTCCATCAATTTCAATCTTCGTACTGGTATTTCTATCCAGGATCAATCTTTTTAATTCCCTTATTTTATCATATGTTCGCTCAATGAATTTTTGACCCCCAAATCCTGGGTTCACCGACATCACACAAACAAGATCGATGTCTTGGATTATTTCCGATAATCCTGCAATTGGCGTATGCGGATTTATGGCCACCCCTGCTTTACACCCCAATGCCTTTATTTGTTGGAGGTTTCGGTGCAAATGAGGGCACGCTTCAAGATGTACCGAAATCGAGTCAGCTCCTGCTTTCTTGAATGCCTCAACATAATTCTCCGGATGCACAATCATAAGGTGAACGTCCATCGGTTTTTTGGCGTGCCTTTTTATGGCCTCTACAACTGGAATCCCTAGCGAAATATTGGGGACGAAGACGCCATCCATCACATCAATATGTATCCAATCTGCCTCACTGGTGTTGATCATTTCAATTTCTCTTTGCATGTTGGCAAAGTCCGCAGCAAGGATGGAGGGGGCTATTATTGGGCTCATGGCGCAAAGATAATTCAAGATTAAGAGGATTCAACGTTCAAAATTTAAGATTAACTGGCCACTTCTAAATCATCAAGTAAAAAGATAAGGTCAATTCCATTTTGGACCTTGATTGTTATAATTTGTTACTGTCATCCGACAAAAACGAAGATAAAATGAAAAGGCGGAAGTATTTCTACTGACCGCCCTTTTTATGATGTTTAAGTTACGAAGCCAAAACATCATGAACAAAAATATCAAATTATCAGGTCAACCCATTTTATGCCAACTGTTTTCTTTCATCCCCGATCATTTGATCGATCAGGCCGTTTCGCTGCACAAATCCGATC
>DAHVFH010000028.1 GCA_027317105.1 Cytophagales bacterium | reverse complement strand
AACCCAGATTACGCATTAGAGAAAATGAATGGGTACTCAAAGACCTTTGAATGGTTCCAAAGCCCGCTAAACCAAGCTCGTCTTTTTTTATTGAGAGCTATTTTTAGCACCAGCTTATCGTTTACCTTTTCGAAATAGGCACCGATCGCAAAAGTCCTGTAACGCAGTGTTGCTAATGTCTTTTGTGTTTTTTCCTGCAGGACGAATGTCCTGAAAAGAGCCATCAGATTATAGGCTATCATTGCAAATGTCAAAGCGGCCTCAGTGGCATAAAAGCTTTTTAGGTTAAAACTGTCAAAGCCAAAATCGTACTTGAGTTCCTTGATCCTGTTTTCCGCATCGCCTCTGCCCCTGTAAAGCCTCCAAACTTCTGCGGGGGCAAGTTTCAGGTTGGTCACATAGGCCGAATACCTATAATCCCTGTAAATTTCTTCTTCCGGAAACAGACCCAATTGTTTGCCTGTGGCCTGTGGCCGCTCCTTTATTTTTTGCCTGACAATGACTATCCTTCTTGATTTTTCCCAGGAAAGACTTTGGTACATTTGTTCACAGACCTCTATGCCGGTATCGAGCACAATCCAGTTATTTGTGCCCGCAATAAGCCTCTGTATTGGATGTGTGAACTTGGCCGCAACCACGTAATCCATTGGCTTCCCTTCCAGGTAATCTAAAATATCCGATTGGAAGAACCCACTATCCAGACGGATCAAGCCCACCGTTTTGTTTTTTAATTTGGATAAGGTATCCTCCAAAAACCCAAGGAAATTATTGGCCGAAGAAGTATCCCCACTGCGGAGCCACATATTGGCAACCAGTTTTACATCGGCAATGAAGGCGATGAGCGGATGGTGCGATGGCCTTCCTTTTTTGTTGGGATTATAGCCTTTTTTTGAGCCTTCCTTGACCCCATAACGCGTCATCACCGAAGAATCAATATCCAGGGTAAAATTGTCAAATTTGAAATTGTCGAAAATCCACGAATAAAAATATTGGCCCACACCCTGGTTTTTGGCTTGCGTGAATTTGCTGAAGAAGCGCTTGTAGGTATCCTGCCCGGGTGTGCCTTGCCAATCAAATATTTTACCCAATGCCACATCGTGCCGTGTCACCTCGGTGTGCAAAAACCGGTTGGCGCCGCACCATATACTGGTTATAAACCCCTCAATAATGGTAGCCGTTTTATAGCCACGGTTAGAACCCGGCTGCGGAAGTTCCGTGTTCTTTTCAACCAGTTCCCGAAAGCCTGTTTTTTCCAACATCTGCTTCAAAAATGCCATTCCGCCCCAGGGTGTAATCTCTTTACTGGTATAGCTTATATCAAATTCCATGGTAATGTTTGCCTAATGCTACGCATTAGAAATTAGACCTCCTATTAATCCCACTTTTTCTAATGCGTAATCTGGGTTAAAAGAAATAGAACCTCTTGGAATGATCACAAAAAAAGAAGCCGTAAAATACTTATTGCCCCAATGACCATTCCAGTCGGGACGGCTCGGCTGGCACGCTCCTCTCCAGCAGCCTGCTTCCGTTTTGCCTGCCAATTAATAATGCAAAGAAAAAACTTTCTGTGGATTGGATTTTAACATCGAAGCAGAATTAATCATTTATTTTGATTAAAAAATCTTCCCCGCATTCAAAATCCCATTCGGGTCAAATACTTTTTTTATTCCACGCATCAGGTTGAGGTTCACCTCACTCATGGCGATGGACATATACGGACGTTTAGCAATGCCTATACCGTGCTCACCCGAAAGTGTGCCTCCCAGACTTACGGTGAGTTTAAAAATTTCACCAATCCCTTCGGGGATTTCGTTTTCCCATCGCTCATCAGAAATATTCTCTTTCAAGATGTTCACGTGCAGATTGCCATCACCCAGGTGGCCGAAACAAACGGTATTGAAACCATAGCGTTTACCAATTTCTTTGATGCCCGAAATTAGCTTTGGCAAATTGGAGCGCGGCACCACCACATCGTCCGACTTGGTGAGCGTGTACCAATTCACCGCAGGCGAAATATTTTTTCGGATCTTCCACAACTCTTCCTTATGGGCGGCACTGTCAGCAAACAACACTTCTCCGCTTTGAAATTTTTCTACTACCGCCATCACCCGCTCGGCATCGCGCATCAATACTTCTTCATCGTTGCCATCCAGTTCGCAAAGCAAATAGGCTTCCATACCTTCCGTGAGTTTGGTGGTTACCGGGCTGCCTAATACTTTATCACAATAGTCGAATGTTTTTGCGGCCGCTTCTTTTTCAAAAAATTCCATTCCGGAAGGGACAATCCCAGAAGTAAAAATGGAGGCGATGGCTTTGCACGCCTCTTCGTTGGTGACAAACGGAATCATCATCAGCACCGTCTTCTGAGGAAGGCCTCGCAACTTGAAAACAATCTTAGTGATGATGCCGAGGGTGCCCTCACTGCCGCACATCAACTGCGTGAGGTTGTAACCGGTCGAATTTTTTAACACATTCGCAGCCGTCCAAATAATCTCTCCGCTTGGTAACACCACTTCCATATTGATTACGTAATCGCGGGTAACGCCATACTTCACCGCTTTGGGGCCACCTGAATTGTTGGCGAGATTGCCACCTAAAAAACAGGAACCTTTGCTGGCCGGATCTGGAGGATAAAAAAGATTTTTGGCCTTCACCGCATTTTGAAACACTTCGGTGATCACGCCTGGCTCCACCATAGCCTGCAAATTGAGTTCATCGATGTTGAGAATTTTATTAAAACGCTCCATCGAAATCACAACGCCTTTTCGGGTAGGCAATGCACCGCCACTCAATCCTGTGCCTGCACCCCGAGGCGTAACCGGAAGGCGATGCCCATTGCAAAGTTTTAAAAGTTCGCTTACCTCTTGTGTTGTTCCCGGTTTCACCACCACATCAGGGGTAAATTGATAATCTTCTGTTTTATCGTGGCCGTATTCAATTCGGTTTTCTTCATCGACAATCACATAATCCTTGCCTACAATTTTCCGGAGACCTTCCATCAGTTCTTCCGTACTTGCCGATTTTAGAGGCGCTTCTATTTCATTCACGTGTGCCATTGATTAAATTTGTTCCGATGGATATTTTAAGAGGACTCAAAATTACGCAATTATTTTTTTTCTTTGCTTTAGTCGGCATTAGTTTAATCCTCACGGATTGTGCGTCATCGCGAAAAGCCAAAACCAAAGAACGCCAAATCGAGGAAGTGATCAAAACGGCCAGAAGTTATACGGGCACTCCGTACAAATGGGGAGGGACAACCCGCTCCGGCATCGATTGTTCAGCCCTTACCGGACACGCATACGAGGCCATCAATCTCAATTTGCCGCGTACCGCAGATGCCCAGGCCCTGAAAGGGGAAAAGGTAAAAATGGGAGAGCTAAAACCCGGTGACCTCCTCTTCTTTGCCACGGGGAAAAAGAGAAGGGTGATCACCCACGTGGGATTGGTTACCGAAGTGAAGGGCAAAGACAATGTAAAATTTATCCATGCGTCTACATCTATGGGGGTGATGGAAACAAATCTTTATTCTGATTATTATAAAAAACGCTTTCGCGGGGCGAGGAGGATGATAAAATAAAAATCCGCTTTCGCGGATTTTAAGTGGAGAATATCGGATTCGAACCGATGACCTCTTCCATGCCATGGAAGCGCTCTAGCCAGCTGAGCTAATCCCCCGAATAAGGCTGCAAATATATTTTAATTTTTTCAGTCGCCAATATTTTTTGCAGCTACAGCTAATTGTCGCATTTTTTTTATTCGTTTGGGATCAACGCTCCGCAGCATAAATTCACTCCCTTCCTCATCGCCCATGCCGGCAATGTTTGGATTTTTATACGTCATCGCGCTTTCGCGGAAGGCCGTGGCAGAAAAATGAATTTCCGTTGCCTTTGTTTTGGAAACGATCTCCTCCACGGTATTCTCGTTCACCCCCGAACCTGGCATGATGGCAATTCTTCCGCTGGCTTTTTTTATCAGTGCGGCAATCAAGTCAACCCCTTTTACCGCCTGTGGTTGCTGCCCAGCCGTGAGAATCCGGGCAAAGCCAACTTCGATGCAATCTTCGAGCGCTTCAAATGGATCGCGTGTCATGTCGAAAGCGCGGTGGCAAGTTACTTTTAGTGGTCGCGCACGCTTGATCAATTCTGTACAACGTTTCTTATCAATGGTTCCGTCTTCATTTAAAATCCCAAACACCACACCATCCACACTCAATTTCTGGCATTGGTCAATATCGCGCTTCATTGAATGAAACTCATAATTGGAATAATGAAAATCTCCTCCACGCGGACGGATCATCACAAACACATCGAGGTTTACATTCTGCCGAACGTTTTCAATAGTTCCATAGGAAGGTGTAGTTCCTCCTTCTCCTGGGTTATCACATAATTCTATCCGGTCAGCGCTGCCTTCCTGGGCTTTGAGGGCAGATTCGATGTTGTAGACGACTATTTCGAGGGTCATGGTTTCCTTTTTTGGTCGGCTTGTGAGGACACGAGCCGAGGGATGGTAATTAGGCAATTAACGAAATCGAAATCATTATTTTTGGAGCAACTCATTTACTTCACGTTCTAAATCGGGAATATTTCGCTTTACAATTCCCCAAAGGATATCTTCCGAAACCTAGTCATAACTATGAATGATACGGTTTCGAGTGTCTACTATCTTTCTGGTATGGCTGATTTTTATGTTTGGTTCGACCTTAAGAATTCTGCTCATGGCTTCGCCAATAATTTCAACATTGCGTTCCACAGCACGCTTGGTTTTTAAATCCTTTAAAATCACTGAAGGTCTGAATGCTTGTAATAAACGAGTTGATTTCCATAATTGCCTGTTCGATGTAGTTTAACCAAGCCCTTATACTGTCATCCATAGATAAGCTCTTTTGATCGATCAATATTTCCTTTGATGATCGGATTTTTTAATACCCTCGTTTCGAGCAAATCGATCGGACGGTTTAAAATTCTTTCCAGTTCAAATTTTAAATCAAAATAGTGATCCGAATACTCAAGTGGATCTTCTGCTTTAAAGTCCACCAATAAATCCACATCACTTTCTTTATTGAATTTTGCCGTGTTCACAGAGCCAAAAGAATAAAGGTTTTTCACGCTATGAATTTTGCAAAGCTTTTGTATCTGTTTCTGGTGAGTTTCTAGTAATCCCATTGCTTTATTTCTTTACTAACAAAGTTAACAATTAATAAAAACTCTTCGCCTCAAAAAGCTTGTTGGCAACCTCACCGGAATATACCGCATAGGTAAATCCTTTTTGCAATGCATACGCCCCTACTTCGCCATTTTTGTTGATAGCCAAAAATCCTACCTGAATTTCTTTTGAGTTCTTGGGCTGGTTTTTTACAATTCGCTTCACCGCCAGTTCGCAAGCTTCCAGAGGTGAATGACCTTGCCGCATCAACTCCACCACCAGATGCGATCCGCAAATACGGATCACTTCCTCCCCAACGCCCGTAGATGTTGCTGCACCAATTTCATTGTCCACAAAAAGTCCGGCACCGATGATGGGCGAATCGCCCACGCGGCCATGTATTTTATAGGCCATGCCACTGGTGGTGCAAGCGCCAGAAAGATTTTGATGTGCATCCAACGCCACCATGCCAATGGTATCATGATTTTCAATATTGGCAATCGGCTTGTACTCCGCTTTTTTCAGCCATTCTTTCCAAGCCTTCTCCGATTCCGGTGTCAACAGGTTTTCTTTTTTAAACCCCTGCTCCAACGCAAACTGCAAGGCACCATCCCCTACCAACATAACATGAGGTGTTTTTTCCATTACTTTTCTTGCCACCGAGATGGGATGGACGATGTGCTCGAGACAAGCCACCGATCCGATATTTGCATTTTCATCCATAATGCAAGCATCCAACGTTACGCGACCATCGCGGTCAGGAAGGCCACCTAGCCCTACAGACGTTTCCTTCGGATCGCCTTCCGGCACTTGCACACCGGCTTCAACCGCATCAAGTGCCCGTCCATTCTTTGATAATACTTTCCACGCTTCCGCATTGGCGCCAACGCCAAAATTCCAGGTAGAAACGACAAGGGGTTTTGTCACTAAATTATTTCCCTGCGAAAAGACTTTGCTTACCGATGCCAAAGAAGCAAGGGTTGCCGAAGTCTGGATGAATTTTCTACGTGACGTCTTCATTTAAGTTATTCGTTAATAGTTAATAGTTGTTCGTCTCATGAATTCGGCCAGTAGCCAGAATCCAGTTTTACTTTCCACCCGGAGAACAATATTTTCTTAAGTACTCTGAATAAAGCGTTGACAAGTGCTTGCTTGTGCCTTCCCCTTCGTTGATGCTGTGCGTTCGGTTGGGATACGCCATAAACTGAAACTGCTTATTGTATTTGATCAATTCGTTGAGCAACATTTCAGCATTGTTGTAATGCACATTGTCATCGCCCGTGCCATGGATGTACAATAAATTTCCTTTCAGGTTCTTCGCATACGTCACGGGAGATCCTTTTACAATGTCTTCAAGATTTTCTTGTGGCAAACCCATGTACCGCTCCTGATAAATATTGTCGTAGGTCAACTGGTTGGCCACAGCCGCAATGGCGATCCCTGTTTTGTAAATTTCAGGGTATTGGAAAAGTAAATTTAACGTGGTGGAGCCACCGCCACTCCAACCCCACACGGCTATCCTATCCGGGTCTACGTAGGGCCACTTCAAGATTTCTTTTGTTGCCAGCGCCTGGTCTTTGATGTTGATCTGTCCGATCTGTCGGTAGATGGATTTTCGCCACTCCCTTCCTTTTGGCGCAGGGGTTCCCCTTCCATCCAGCGACATATAAATATATCCCTCGGCACTCATGTCGCCATTGAATAAGCGGTTCATCCCCGTACCGTAAGAATCGCGAACGGTCTGAGAGGCGGGTTCAGTATAAACAAGAAAAACAACCGGGTACTTCTTGGCGGCATCGAAGTTGGCCGGCTTTATCATCCAGCCATCCATTTCCGTTCCTTCTTCTGTTTTGATTTTAAAAAATTCAACTTTCTTTACGGGTGTTGTGCCTTCCAGTTTCGAAGCAATGCTCTCTTTTTCATTGATTGCCTTATTCGTGGTTAAGTTAATGAGCTCACTGACCGGTTTTGTAAATGTATTTGAAAAGCTATGCTGGGCGTATTTCGCATTCGGTGAGATTGAATAGTCATGGGAGCCTTGTTGACTGACCGGTGAAATCAATTCTAATTTTCCTTTGCCGTCTAATTTCGTTTTGTACAGATATTTTTGGGTAGCGTTGGTGGGTGAAGCCAAAAAGTAGACAGTATTACTTTTTTCATCCAGGGCCAAATAATCGATCACATCGTAATCGCCTTTGGTGATGAGGGCCTCTTTCGTTCCGTCTTTGCTGATCCGGTAAAGATGAGCCCAACCGTCTTTCTCACTCAACCATAAAAATTCTTTTTTATTGTTCAACCAGATAAAAGGATGGTGGAAATCCAGCGCATAAGTATTGACGGCAAACGGAAAAACATCGACCCACGCTTTATCACTTTCCGCATAAATCTGCTTTGTGTCACCTGTTTTCGGATGGCATGAAAATATTTTAGTTTCATTTTGTTTTCGGTTCAACTGCTGCACAAAAATTTCTGTGTCAGAATTCCATTCCATGCGGGGCAAATAATGTTGCTGCGGGTCTCCGGGAATGTTGAGCCAAACAGTTTTACTTGAACTTAGATTGACCACTCCAATTTTAGCAGGAGATGGTCTTTGGCCGATCGTAGGGTACTCCACAGGAACAACTTTAGAGTAGGCTGAGTCGGTGGTGTTAAGCATAAAATAGTCTCTGATCTTGTTGGCATCAATTTGCCAATACGCAATTGCCTGGCTGTCGGGGCTCCATTGAAAGCCATCGCGGCAAGAAAACTCTTCCTCGTAAGCCCAATCAAATGTTCCGCTGATCAGTTTTCGCGAATGATTGGAAGTGATGGCTTGTGCCTTTCCAGACGCCAGATCCTCCACATACAAGTCGTAATCACTTACATAACCTACCTTCTTTCCATCGGGCGAGAATTTCGCAAACCGCAAAGAAGGGGCTGGTTGGGCCTGACCTATTTGTGTCAATTTTTTAGTTGTTAGATTCAAGACCCAATAGTCGCCTTCCGTATCAAGGCGCCAAACCTTTTTTGTGTTGGTATAGATCAACACTTGCGTTCCATCATCCGACAAGGTAAAGCTTCTTACTTTCAGGCTCTCTGTTTGGCCGGAGGGGGTAAGGTCGGTTTTCGACAAAAAAGTTGTTTTTGAATTTCCCGGCAAAGCGTATTTACTCACTTCACCAGCTTCAATTTTAAAATAGGCGTTCCCGTCTTTTGCCCAGCGAATGCTTTGGGCATTAATAAGGCAAGGAAGGAAGATAAGCAGAATAAGAATACGCTTCATAAATTTTGGATTAGTCTTCAAAATTAAACAGGCAATCCAGACTACCTAAAGTTTTTTATTTGAAAGGTTTTTTGCCTGGGGTTGAAATAGCGCATATCACAACCTAAGGGTTTTTTTATGTAAAAATTGCCTAATTGCCTCCCTTGTGCGATTATTGTATGCCTATTTTATTTTTGTATATTTAAAAGCATTTTTCGTCTATTCATGGCCAAACTAAAAAATATCATCAAACAACTTTCAGAAAAGGATTATAAGGAAATCCATGATTCCCTCATGGAAAGTAATGCCGAAAAGTCCGCTTATGTTCTTCGCTCCCTTCGTGAACGACAGCTTTCCGACAGTAAGATAATGGTGGAACTCGATGTCAATGCCAATGCGTATTATACTTTACGATCAAGGCTAAACCAAAAAATCGAGGAGCATCTGTTGCAGCAAATGGAAAGCCCACGTACCGATATTCTGCGGAAGGTAGCCAACTTAAATGAGGTTCTGTTCACTAAAAAGCGAACTATTTCTATTGCTACCCTGGGGAAATTGGAAAAAGAATTACAGGATTATGACCTGGCCAGTGAACTAACTGTAGTTTACAAATCGCTGAAAAAACTTCACGTCCATTCCCCCGAATATTTCAATTACTCACAACTTTACAATCGACACATTGCCTTTATGCTGGCGGTGGACAAGGCCGAAGACCTGCTTTCTGAGTACCTGAAAAAATATGGAAATTATTTTTTAACTGGCGATCTCACAGAAAAACTTGGACTGAATTTAGCTATGAAGGAGATGCAAAATGTCTCTAAGCTATATGACTCACATCGGCTTTATGTCTACCATAGTTGCATGCTTATTTTTCATAGACTTTTTGTGGAGCAGGATGACATGAACCATGAGGGTGAGGCTATTGAAGATATTTTTGTGCGGGTTCAGAAAATTTTCGAAACGTATCCTCTTGATCCTTTGTATTATCATTTAAACTTATTGTTTTCCTTTCTTCACTTGGAATATTACAATCACTACAAAGTATATCGGCAGTCTGAAAAGTATTATGAGGAAGTGAACGATGCAATGGCTACTTTATTAGTCAATTATTCCAATTATACCTTTACCGCTCGTTTCTTAATTGCAAAAATTGAACGGCATCAGCGAAATAACACCGAAGCAAGCTTGTATGCAGAGAACGAAAGCTTGCTTATGGATATAGAGGCAGAAATGCAAGATGTACCCAAATATGTAATTTATGTTTGCTATCGTGCAATCAGCGCCTATTATATCGGAAAGTTTGATGAAGCCGCTAAAGTTCTCAACCATCTGCTGAATGAAGTAAGTTTGAAAAAGTACCCTTTTGTTCAAATGGAAGTGAAGGCGCTTTTAGCGCTGCAATATTGCATGCTCAAAGATTATGAATTGTTCATTCAACTCACAAACAGCATCCAGCGACAAATCCGTCTTTTCGGTAAAGATGAATGCGAAAACGTATTACTGTTTTTGAAGATTTTACGTGTGGCCACCAGCGAATCCAAAAAGGAAAAAGCTAAAAAAATAACAGTCATTATCCCGAAGTTCAAAGAAATAACGGTGAACTATTTTTCACCTACCGGTTTAATAAAAATGGATGAGAAATTTATCGAGCAACTTGTCGCCATTGAAGGGCAGGCCGATGCTTGAGCCGATGATCTAAACATCAATTTTCATAATGTTCTATGCGAAAGGTAAGGATACCTTTGCATTTTAATAGATCCTCTAAGACTTGACCAAAGCATACAATAAACTAATGGTTCTTTAGACCAACTAAAGGTCATACTAGAAATGCAATTTTTTTAACGTACACAGTCTTTCTCTATTGATGATATTCTTTAGGTAACAAATTCCTAAAGGAAAGCCCATAACATCTTTCATGATCTTTATCATCTGAAGCGCAATTAAGGTAAATTTGTCATTAAAATTTTAACCATGGATTTTATAAAAGTAACCGAACAGAAAGAACCGTTTGTTGCCTTAGTTGAGCTGAACCGGCCAAAAGAATTAAATGCCCTGAACCGACAGCTCATGCTTGAATTGCTTGAGACCATGCAAACGCTGGATAAAAACGATAACGTTCGTGCCATTGTGCTTACCGGTAATGACCAAGCCTTTGCTGCAGGCGCGGACATTAAACAAATGGCTGACCAAAGCGCGATTGATATGCTAATGGTTGATCAATTCAGTACTTGGGACCAGATCCGTAAAACAAAGAAACCAATCATCGCAGCCGTAAGTGGCTTTGCGTTGGGTGGCGGTTGTGAACTCACGATGATGTGCGATATTATTATTGCTTCTGAAACGGCCAAGTTCGGGCAACCGGAAATAAAAATTGGCACCATACCCGGAGCTGGCGGAACTCAACGCCTAACAAAAGCAGTAGGAAAATCAAAAGCCATGGAGCTCATCCTCACCGGAAGGTTTTTATCGGCAGAGGACGCACTCTTCTATGGGTTAGTTTCAAAAGTAGTTCCGGTAGAAATGTATTTGCATGAAGCCCTACAACTCGGAAAAGAAATTGCTCAGCAATCTCCTGTGGCTGTACAGTTAGCCAAAGAAGCTGTCAACCGTTCTTTCGAAACGCAATTGGATGAAGGGCTCGCCTTTGAACGGAAAAATTTCTATCTCACATTTGCCTCCGCTGATCAGAAAGAAGGAATGAAAGCTTTCATTGAAAAAAGAAAGCCGACATATTCAGGCAAATAAATCAAAGGATAAAAAACAAAGGAGGCTACAAATTGAATGCAGCCTCCTTTTTCAAATGAATTCTTAGCGAACTGAGATTCCAAATCCAAGCGTCAGCGAACTGTATTTTTGTAAGGTATATTCCCCGTGGAAGTTAAATACCGCTAGTTTCAATCTTAGCCCAAATGTAGCTCGAGGGCCATTCGAAGCTGCGCTGGTATTAATTGAAATTGGTGTGGTTGGAGTACCCGTATTTTTTATATCATAATTACCACTAATGGCCATTTTTGTAGTCGCAATATTATAACCTAGCCCTGCATAGCCAGTAAGCACAGAAAACTTTTTTGAAATCACTCCTTGTATCGTAGTGGCACTGGAAGTGAGGACCCCATTTTGGTTATACTGAGGATTTTGAGGATCAAATGATACATTCATCGTCATTTTGGTGTAGCCGATAAAACCAGAGAGATCAAATGGAAGCTCCTTTATCCCGGGCAAGTATTGTTTTACATCGTGCATAAGCCCTATCCCAAATAAACCAAAATTAGAACTCGAGTTGTTGCCGAATTTAATTGTGGGTATGTACCGCACCTTTAATTCAAATCCCTTTGGCAAGCCTATCCCCAACTGAGCCATTGGTATCGGTAAAGAATTTTTTATCACTGGAACCGAACTTAAGTCCGCACCAGGAGCACCATTAAATTCAGTAACCCCCGGCACATAAGGCTTAAATGTGTACGAAGGAGATTGACTTGATCCAAATACAGTTGGAACGTAACCACTCTGAATGCTGCCCTTTGGCCCATTTAGTCTTTCAATATAGGTCAACTTTGTGTTGTCTACGTAGTACGATAAGTCAGAAGTAGGAATTTTTATAAAACTGACTGTTGCAGTTAAATCAAAACCTAGAATTTTATGGGGCTTGGCCGTATTGTACCATCCTTGATTTAGCCCATAGCCAATAACCGATAAGGCAGGAGCTACATACCCATTCACCAAATAATTCGCATCTGCATTGCTTCCTTTGACAATATTGCCGATATCACTTTGTGCAAAGGATATAAAAGAAAATAATGTAAGAAAAGAGGCTAAAAGAAATTTTCTCATGGGTTAAGTATTTGAGGTTAAAATCACATTTATAAATCGATTATCACAAAACTAATCTAATAAAAATAACCAAGAATTATAAATCCGTATCGAAATGCTGACCAAATCTTTGGCTAATTTAGCAAATTAAATCACTCGATTGATACTCTATAACCTAGCTATTTTCATTCTGCTCATCATGTTTAAGATAGCAGCATGGTTTAATCCAAAAGCCAAGGCCTTTGTAACTGGCCGCAAGGATATTTTTAATCGGCTTGAATCTGCTTTTGCTGATAATTCAGCGGTTGTGGTTTGGGTGCATTGTGCCTCACTAGGAGAGTTTGAACAGGGCCGTCCGTTGATTCAATCGATAAAAGGGAATTTGCCCTCTGTAAAAATATTACTCACCTTCTTTTCGCCTTCGGGTTACGAGATCAGAAAGGATTATGAGTTGGCCAATTACATTTTTTATTTGCCTTGGGATACACGTTATAACGCAAAAAGATTTATTGAAATTGCGAATCCAAAAATTGCTATTTTTATTAAATACGAATTTTGGTATCATTATACTGTCCAATTAAAAAATTCAGGAGCACACATTATTTCAGCTTCCTGCCTGCTTCGTCAAAATCAAGTGTTCTTTAAGAGGTATGGCGGATTTATGCGCAGACTGCTTAAAAATTTTGATTATTTTTTTACTCAGGATCAAGAGACTAAAACGCTACTGAATTCAATAGGAATTGCTCAAGCTGCTGTGGCGGGTGATACGAGGTTTGATCGCGTTAATCAGATCATTAAAAATGGAGACGAAATTGAGCAGGCCAAAAAATTCAAAAATGATCAAAAGCTTTTTGTCATTGGTAGTTGCTGGCCAGAAGACATCAAAATATTGGTGCCTTTCATCCAGGAAAAAGCGAACTCCATAAAATTTATCATCGCACCCCATGAAATCTCCGAATCGTTTCTTCGCGAAATTGAAGAATCGGTACACGTAAAAGCCGCGCGATTTTCGCAGCAAACACCGCACATTGAAACGTTTTCGGTTTTGATAATTGACAGTATCGGAATGCTTTCCCAACTTTATCGGTATGGTGAATTTGCCTTTGTCGGTGGTGGATTTGGCAAAGGACTCCATAATATTCTAGAAGCCGCCTGTTACGGCATCCCTATTTTTTTTGGAAATAAAAACTATGATAAATACAAAGAAGCCAATGACCTTATCATGAGAGGTGGGGCTTTTGAAGTGGGTGGGTATGGAGATTTAAAATCAAAATACGAGTTGATGATCAACCATCCAGAAAACTTTCTTCTTGCCTGTGAGGTGACACGATCGTATGTAAATGAGAATTTGGGCGCCACAAAAAAGATAATGGACTATTGCATTCCAATCCTAAACCAGTGAAAGGAATTGTTATCAAGTCAACTGGCTCATGGCACCGCGTACTAGCCGAAGGCAGAAAATACGAATGCCGCATTCGAGGAAAAATTCGACTGGATGAAATTAAAGAGACCAACCCGGTAACCGTTGGCGATCAAGTCGAAATTGAAATAGCAGAAGGCTCACACGCAATTATTAAAATATTGCCACGCAGAAACCAAATGCTTAGGCAGTCCGTAAAAAAAACAGGCCATTCCAATGTCCTTGCTACCAATATTGACCAGGCTGTATTGATCGTCACCCTACAGCAACCCAGAACTTCGCTTGGCTTTATCGACCGATTTTTAGTTTCCGCAGAAGCTTATCGTATCCCCCAGGTTCTAGTTTTTAATAAAATTGATTTGTTCGATGCGCACGAAATGAATCAGTCAGAAGCGTTAAAAGCGCTATATAAAAAAATCGGTATCCATGTGATTACTACATCGGCCATCAAAGGTGAAGGGGTCGAGGAATTAAAAGATCACCTGGCCGGAAAAATTTCATTATTGACCGGCCATTCCGGATCAGGCAAAAGTACATTGCTGAATAAATTGTCGCCCTCAATAAACCAGGCGACCGGAGCGATTTCAGGTTTTTCTGAAAAAGGAACGCACACCACCACCTTTTCTGAAATGTTTGAACTCAACGCAAAAACTTTTGTCATCGACACACCCGGCATCAAGGAATGGGGACTCGTGGAGATGACACCGCAAGAAATCTCTGATTATTTTCCGGAGATGAGAGACTTGCGACTTCAATGTAAATATGGGTCCAAGTGTCTTCACCTTAACGAGCCGGGCTGCAGAATTCGATCAGCGGTAGAAGATGGAAACATTTCTCAAAGTAGGTTCAACAGCTACATTTCAATGGTGGAGGGAAAAGACAACCGCAAATGATGGAAGCCTCTGAAATAAAAGCAAAAAAAGAAACCGTCCTTTTGCATCAAGCGATAGATTTGACCGCGGGTAGACATTGGAAAAAGGAAGGATTTGTGGTCAATCGGCTGTTTACAAATGAAAGCCTATTTAGGGATTTTGAAATTGGAACAAGAAAGCTGTTACTGTCTTTATGGAAAAAATCAGGCCTTGCAATCACAGATGATTTTCAACTTGAGCGTTATCACAAACTTGCTTCGAAACAAGAACTACATTTGGCTGCCATCGAAAAAACAAAATTACTTTCAGTATCGCAGTTTCCTGTTCCCATTAAAGAAATCGAGCATCGTATCTCAGAAATTTGTAAAACGGACCTTATTGCAAAAAACCCTTTCGGCAACCAAACAATTTTTCACTTTAGAGTAATCCGCCCTAAGTCGCAAGACAACAATCCACTGCACCGCGATGTGTGGCTTGAAGACTATGCAAATTGCATTAACCTATATATACCTATCGCTGGAAGTAATGAAAAATCTTCGTTAACAATCATTCCGGGAAGCCATCATTGGCCTGAAAAAAATACAGAACGCACCTCTGAAGGCGCTAACATTGAAGGACAAAAATATAACGTGCCTGCGGTTACGCATATCCATGGCGAGTATGAGATCCTTCGGCCAAATCCTAAAGTAAATGAAGTGTTGGTCTTCTCCCCTTATTTAATCCATGGTGGGGCTGTCAACTTAAATACCGATCAAACAAGAATATCCATTGAGCTAAGGCTCTGGAAAAAAAATCAATGATAAAATAATTGATGGTACCTGTTTCTTAGCCAGGCCCATGGAAAAGGTAGTGCTGAAACGAATCTGACAATATAAAACGAAGGCGGAATTATCCCTAGTTTTTTCAACAATCCCGCAAATAATTTTGCCTCAGCTTTGTTTCGAGAAAAAGCAGCCTGTTTAAATTCGTAAAGCAACCGCCATTGCAACGCCTTCCTGTCTTCCTCATCGCGACAAAGATTTAACGCTTTCTCGCAAACCAAGTACGTAGAGCGCAATTGTTTATCACCCTGTTTGTACCATCCGGTTGACATCGAACCAAAGGAACGCCTTACCTTCGTCAATCTTTCATTAAGAAATCCAAAATAAAAATTCCGTGAGGCACGAACCCAGAAATCAAAGTCTTCATACGCCAGCGCTTCATCATAGCCACCCATACCTTCCAATACACTTTTCCTGATCATCATCGTAGGGCTACAAATAAAATAGGTGGTTAATACATTCCGAAATACATCCCCCGAAGGAATATGATCGATCAGTTTTTTGTTGAATAGGTATTCAAAATGACTTCGAAAAGAAGCGCCTTGCTGATCAATATAAACGGAATCGGTGAATACAACCCCTACCCTATTGTCTTGTTTTAAGAAAAAATCAATTTGCTTTTCAACCCGATCAGTCATCATTACATCATCGGTCGAAAAATCGATAACAAAATCGCCTGTAGCCAATTTCAATCCTAGATTAAACGCCTTGCAGTTTCCAACATTTTCTGAAAGCAAAATTGTTTTTATTTCCGGATGCAAATTCACGACTTCCTTTATCAGCTGATCACTCCCATCACCGCTGGCGTCATCAATCACGATAACCTCAATATTAGTATAGCTTTGATTTAACACCGAACTAACAGCTTCCTTCAGAAAATGACGGTGGTTAAAGCAAAGACAAATTACAGAAACAAGCGGCTTCGTCATCGAAGATTTTTTTCGAAAATAAATTTTGGAGAGGGCTTTCCACCAATGCTCTTCTTAAAATGAAGTAAAGGCTTGTTTATTTCATCTCCAGTCATCGAAGTGCCGAGATCAATCAATTTATAGTTGGCGCGTTGGGCAAACTGATAGATACCTGATAACAAAAAAACAACAGGACTGATTTTATCAAATTCTTTGCTGTGGGCATAATAAAAGGTATAAAGAATTTCTCTGTTGACCTTAATGACTACTCCCGCAGCAGCGGTGCCCGTAGTATTAACTATCTCAAAAAGAAAAAAATTCTTCGGAAAAAGATTTATGGTTTTCTTTAACTCCGTGAGGGACATTGATAAATTTTGTTTTTTTTCAAGTCGGCAGGTCTCAATAAATCTGTAAATCCTAGGTAGTTGATCAGCCTGAGCCTTGTGGAATTGGAGCGTAGACCTGCACTTTCTGAGTTTTTGCTTTTCAGAAGTATTTATTTTTGATTCAAAATCCTTTTCATCAACAATGATAATGCTCGAAATGTGCTGACGAGCTGTGAACCCATGACTCAACAATCCGTTGTATAGTAATTTTGTGACAATCGGTTCGTATGCTTCCGGGAAATTTCGTATTTCAATATTTTTTACTCCTTGGTCTTTTAGAAACATCAAGCAATGGTGAATAAAAAAAGTCATTTCTTCGGATGTTAAATGTCGATTAGACTGCATTGATCCAAAAGGGGCCTTCAAAGGGCTTAATGCAGTATTAAGACTGATATAAAATGTGATTTGACTGATCGCCTTCCCATTTACCTTCAGCCCCAAAGACTTCCAGCCCCTCTTTTTTTGTAAGTAAAAATGATTGGGATGAGTAAATAAATAATTAGAAATAGCCGCCCTGGGTTTCTGGATTGGATCAAAAGTATAAAACGTAAATCCGTTCAACCCTTTTAGTAAGGGATTTTCCATTTCTTATAGATGAAATGCATTAGCCAGGCAGGGCCGATCAACAAAAATTGCAAATCTTTCAGGAAGGATGGTTTTTTCCCCTCTACTTTATGCCCGTAAAATTGACCAATCCATGCAAGCACAAAAATTGATAAACTAACCAACCAAAGTGGCGCAATATTTAATAACTCAATTTTATTGGCTAGCAAAATGCAAACCGCAGCAAAAAGTAACATGCCAATACTGAGCGGCACAGAAAGTGAAACATAGTAGAGAATAGATAAAACCAAAACAACGGTAGCCCAATTCACCCAAACATTTGTTCCCAACATGGATTGTAAAATACCAGGAGGAATGGAAGCAATTAAACCCACCACACTGAAAAAAATCAGTGGAACGCAAATCCAGTGGATGGCTTTGTTAGTAGCATTTTGATGGCTCTCGCCATATTCAGAAAGGAGTCTGTCTATCTTCCGCATAATTCACAAATTTAAATCCATTCCCAATTTTAACTTTTTCAATCATCAAGTTACCGCATTCCTAAAATTAATCCAAACTCGTCAACTCATCAAGTTTTGGTTTTTACTTTGTCCCATCGTTTAATTTGCCAAGTTGCACGACCTTGGGTAAGTTGATTTCCATTTGTGTCTGTAATATTCACCTCTGAGACCACCTCAACCGATTCGGCTTGCCCAAGGGGATTAATAACTTTTTCATTCATCCAATTTTCAGTAATTCTAAATTCACCAAAAGCCTCCGTTTTGCCTTGGTATAAATAATCCACTTCCAATTTTTTTAAGATTATTCGATATTTCAGGGGATCAAGCTGAGTGACAAAAATAAATCCGCCCGTAATCTCAGTAATGGTAGCCAACGCACAAGCATGTAGCCCTTTTAAATGGTTGAGATTCTTGGTCTTATACGGTAGCCGAGTGCGAACATGGTACTCACCGATCTCAATAATTCGAAAGCCATGCGGCCTATTAAAAGGAATCATTCTGTCAAAAGACCAATTCAGCAGCCACAAATAAAATGAGGAGGTTTTTGCTTTTTCGATTAACTTGGCGGCATTCATTTTTCAATTAATAAGGAGTGAAGATCAAAGTGAACCAAACAATATTAGCAATTAATTGATTAGCAATTAGCCGAATACCACCAATTGATTTTAAAACCAGTGACAAAAACAAGCTTTCAAAAAACAACGATCTCAAACGAGGAGATCAATGCCTTACCCCTTGGGGCATTTACAGGGGAAATCGTTGTGGTTGATGATCCAGGTCACTTCCCAAAAGTCTTTGAAGAAATCAGTACCCATTCTGCGGCTGGTTTTGATACAGAAACCAAGCCCGTCTTCGTGCGTGGACACATCAATAAGGTAGCCTTAATGCAGATTGCCTTACCCAAAAAAGTCTTTCTTATCCGCCTTAATATCACCGGAATTCGACCAGAGATTTTTCATTTTTTAGAGAATAAAAATATCGTGAAGGCAGGTGTTGCTTTACGCGATGACATTAAGGCCTTACAGCGTCTAAAGCAATTTGAGCCTGGTGGCATTATCGAGCTCGCAAACCTTGCTAAAAATGCAGGACTTGAAGTGGAAGGCGTAAAAAGATTAACAGGGCTTTTAATGGGCTTTCGGATTTCCAAGAGTTCTCAAACGAGTAATTGGGAGGCACCCACTCTCAATGACAAGCAAATTAGCTATGCGGCCACGGATGCTTGGGTTTGTTTAGAGATTTTCAAAAGGTTGAAGCCTCATTTATAAAATAAAAACGACTTATTTTTTTTGCTTTCGCTTTTGCTTATGGAATTTTTTAAAACCCCTAACAATAATGGCGTCAATAACGCGCTCGGCATCCCGCCCCACTACATCATTAAGCGCATTAATCCGCCAAGCTAAATAATTGTTATTAGGCGCAGTAAGGTCAATAATAAAATTTTGTTGGGTGTAACTTCTAGACCAAGTCCTATCATTTGAATCTGGTGTACCAGCGGCAGGCCCTATGGTGTGTATATCTAAGCGGGGCATAGTAACTATGGTATAGGTCACCACCAAATCCCCTAAGGTATCCACACGTTTTAACCCTTTATATTTCAACTCCCTTGCAGTACCGGCTTTAACCCATTTGTCGATGGTGGCGTCCGTAACTTGTTTCTCATCTGGAGGTGTCGCCACCTGGCTTTCGCCAAAAGAAAAGGTTTTGTAAATTGAAAAATCATGTTTCTTGTCAAACTCCACTTTTAATTCCTGCCCCGCAGCTTGTAGGCTAAAAAGCAAAAGCATAATACTTAATATCTTCATAGTTCAAATTTACTCAAATTAAGCGATTAATTCATTTCAAGATATCGTTTTTAGTTCAAAGACTTATCCGCGGGGGTGAAATTCTTGAACGACCTGCCTTAAATAATCCCTATCCAGGTGCGTATAAATCTCAGTGGTGGTAATGGACTCATGACCGAGCATTTCTTGAACAGCTCTTAAATCTGCGCCACCTTCAATCAAGTGGGTTGCGAAAGAGTGACGAAACGTATGGGGGCTAATCGCCTTCTTTAGTCCGATTTTTTCTGCCAGTTTTTTAATCACCAGAAATATCATGACCCGCGTGAGCTTTCGCCCACTGCGATTTAGGAAAGCATAGCTTTCGAAACCTTTTTGTACCGGTATGTGAACACGGACTTCATCAATATAAATCTTTAAATATTTAAGGGCATCTTTGCCAATGGGTACTAATCTTTCCTTATTCCCTTTGCCAATAACCCGAAGAAAACCGATGTCAAAATAAATATTAGCAAGGCGAAGTTCTACCAATTCACTTACTCTTAACCCCGAGCTGTAAAGTGTTTCTAGCATGGCCCTATTGCGGGCACCTCCGACCGTTGAGAGGTCAATCGCATCCAGCAGGGCCACAATTTCCACATAGTCAAGTGTGTCTGGTAACTTACGGCCAATCTTTGGGCCTTCTAGCAAAGCTGCCGGATTGGCGTCAATGAGTTCCTCATAAGAGAGGTATTTAAAAAAAGTTTTCAAACCCGAAAGAATACGCGCCTGGCTGTAAGCACTCATCTCCAGCTCACCAATATACTGGATAAATTTCTCTAAATGCCCAGAAGATGTTTTAAGTGGACTAACCTTAAGTTCAGACAACTCCATAAACTGTTTCAGTTTTTCCACATCACGTACATAGGCATCAATGGAATTCTGTGAGAGAGAACGCTCCAATTTCAAGTATTGCCCAAACTGTTTAATGTAAGTGTCCCAATTCAAATTGAAAATGATTTTATCGTTTGTTCCTATTAACTTGCAAGTTACAACATCGGCTTATGAAAATACAGATCATCAACGGACCCAACCTTAATCTCCTGGGAAAGCGGGAGCCTGAAACCTATGGCAAAGAAAGTTTTGAAACTTACTTTGAAAAATTGAAACAGCAGTTTCCCAATATTCAGTTGCACTATTTTCAGTCGAATATTGAGGGCGAACTGATTAACCAATTACACGAAGTTGGCTTTACTTTCGATGGCATAATTTTGAATGCCGGAGCTTATACGCACACTTCCATTGCCATCCACGATGCAATCGCGGCCATAAAAACCCCGGTGGTTGAAGTACACCTATCCAATGTCTATGCCCGCGAAGAGTTTAGGCATAAGAGTTTGATAACTTCAAAATGTACTGGCTTGATTACAGGATTTGGCATGGAAGGTTATGCAATGGCCATAGGCCATCTGCTAAACAAAAAGTTATAAAAAATTGGTGTGAACCCTAAATTTCACAGAATGTATAGCGTGGAAGGGTTCACATAAGGGCGAGCGGCACCTAATCACATCTACATTTTCAAGAAGACCGATAAGCCATTTCGGAATCTGATTTGAAAGGCGGCCCCATAAAAATACGGGCATAAAGGCGAATGGCGGCCAGTCCGTCAAGGACAAAACTTAACGCAGTGATCAAGGCCAGTAAAACCTGACCTTCATGAATGTGCAAGAACATTAAATCTTCGCCAACAAATGTAGGCGATATCGGAAAGCCGGTTGCGCCCAAGCAGCAAAGAAAAAAAAGAAAAGCCAGCTTCGGATGTTTAAAAGAATACCCATAGAACTGATGAAGATCGATACCGCCTTCTAAACCTCTTAACCGAACCAAAATCAAAAATCCAATCACTCCGGCCACAACAACTCCACTTAAATACAAAGCCGATTGGCCTATTGAGAATGGCTCATTAAAAGAAATGGCTAGTACAACCCAAAAATGATTTATAATTATCAGTATCCAACTCTTCCTCGCCCACCTTCGCTCTGTAAATGATTTTAGCACCATGATTAAGCCAATCAACGAGAAAAGAATCGGCAAATTTTCAGCAATTGCTATGGGGATTTCATCGCGGTAGAAAAAACAAAGCAGACCCACCAAATAGGTGGCGACAAAAAACAGGGAGACACCCATTAAGGTGAAAAACCTGAGTTTACTTCCCAGCCATTTAAGCGGATTCCACAAATACCGGTACATCATTGAGTCAAGGTTCCATTCCTTAACACAAAGAACATAAAGGGTGTACTCCAGGGCTTTGGGAAATCTTACTTCAATGGAGCGCGCACGCGCAGAGTAGTTATAAAACTGTTCCCTGATTAAGTAACTCACCACTGAAGGTGAGACCAACAGTTGATACGTCCTTAAAAATGCGTTGCCCGCAAAATGGAAGAGTGCCAGGTTTTCAAGACCTGCGGCAACTTCGATAAAAATCAATCCAATTTGGGCAATAGATGCATAGGCAATCTGGCTCTTAACCGATGATTGAACCCTCACTATTCCCGTTGCCAAAATCGAGGTTGTCAATCCTAATAGAGCGATAATAATTCGTACTGAAAGTTGATGTTCCCAAAACGGAAACGTGCGAAGTAATAAAAAAACACCCAGATGAACCGCCAGCGAACCGTAGAAAATGGCACTGGATGGCGTTGGCCCTTCCATTGCCCTGGGAAGCCAGGAAGAGAAGGGAAGCTGTGCCGATTTAGCTGCAGCCGACAGAAGCAACATCATTGAAATAAATAAACTAACGCCAGCACCTGAAGGCATCGAGTAATGAAGCAGAGCAAGATTATTAAGCTTTAAAAATGTAATGTTCTCATGCCAAAGGTGATGACTCATCCACATGACCAAAATCAAACCCACATCGCCCACCCGATATATTGAAAATACCTTTACCGCATTTTTTACTGGTAAATAACGGTGTCGGTAGAAGGCAATGAGTAGAAACGAAGATATGCCAAGGAGTTCCCAACCGGCAAATAAGGTTTCAAAGTTCCCTGAAAGGATGATTACATTATAGCCCAGATAAAAAAAGATAATCGTATTGAAAAACCGTTTATATCCAACCTCCCGATGCAAATAATAACGGCTGTATACAGTTACTAAAAAGGTAAGCAGCGCCCCCACCAGACCATATACGGCTGTGATTTTATCAAAGTATAAATCAACGAAAAAATGAAAGTCTGCCGTTTGATATAAAGTGACGTAATTGTAATCAACGACAGGACGTCCCTTCACGAGCCAATAAAATAAAAATAGTATAAACCCAACCAAGTTGATGCCTACCGTACTAAATGAAACTGAGGAGATCAGCTTTTCATTACTCTCCGGGATAAGTAAGCTGAGCACAAAACCCGTCAACGGAATTAGAATAAAAAACTGGAGCACCACTTGCATCGTCATCGGTTCACTAATCCAATTTCTAAAACGGGAAGGTTTTCATGAGTAGATTCGAACAACTGCATCTCCTCTGTAAGCAAATCTATTTTTTGGTTGAAAGGTGTGTAGGGGGGAAACTCACCTTCTTTAAAAACAGAAAGCGCGTTAGTTTCAGGATCCACCACCACGAGATGCACCCATTCATTAATAAACCATTCATAAGTTTCGGGTGTCTGTTGAATTGTTTGAAGTACCACCTCAGGAAAATGCTCAATGATCATTAGCAATCGAATGGGGTCATGCACTTCAATCATTTGGCTTGGAAGCCCTGGCCGCAAATCCCCATCAATTCCATTGGCAACCCCAAAGAGTCCCATTACGTTGTGAGGCAGCTTTGAGCCTGCGCCTAATTTTTGGTTATCTACCCTCGAGAAATAATATTCAAGGTTTATTCCACCGCATACTGGGGCGGCCGACTTAAGAATATCCAGTAAATATTTTCCGGTTGGATCAATACGATAATCATAGGAATTGTGAAATGCCCGTCTATCTAAAAACAGATTTTTCGTCAGCGACCTCCGGGCAATAAAGCACAAAGCATTAGTTGCGTGATTTAATTCAGGACGCGGCTCGAATAAAGAGACGGAACGCAAGCGCACATCGTGGTGAACTTTCTCCGAACTTCTGTGGATATTTATAGACAAAAATCTTCTCGATCTTTCTTTCGCATTATTGTCCAACGCTTTGGCAAATACGTGTTCAATTCCGCGATGTTTTTCCATATTCGTTTTTGAAAGTAAATCTTCATCAAAAAATAAAATATCATCTTGCGTGCTGTCGTGAAGTGCACCAACAAATTGAGTTTCAAATGGAATATCAATTCCTCTTGATTTAAGCACCGTCCTTACTTCAGGATGATTGGCCATATAACAGATAACCCTTGCATTAACCGAACCAGGCCTGCCCGCACAGGCCCCGCAATCATATGCTGCATAATGTGGATTGTTGACACTGCTTGCTCCATGACCAACAAGGTAAACAATAGGGGCAAATTCTTTTGTAAGGCCAGTGCTCACCAACATTCCTTCCAAGCGATCCGCCATCTCAGGAACGGTGAATCCAATTTGTAATCCGTTTTCGACATCTAGTGGGTTTTTATTCTCAATGGAAAGAGCTGAGTACCTATCCATATGTTGAAAGGATAAGGCAGTAGCCGGGCCGCTTGTTGGCTTAAAAATATTGATAAACAATTTTAACGCTGACCAAAACCCAAGTGTTTGCGAAAAAAGCCAGCCCGTATAAAATGAAGAAGAATGCTTAGAGAAGTGAATATCTTGTTTGCGCCTGGTTCTGTTATTTCTTCCTTTTATTAGGAACTTTGGCATTAGCGGAGCAGGACAAGCTTTCGTGAAAAATTTCCCGTCTTCAGGTTGATAATAAAACTCAACATTAAAAAAACCCGGTGTTCCAAATGTTTCACAATTTGGATCAAGTTTCTCTAGGTGTCGTCTCAACGAGTCTTCACGGTCATCGATGCAGAAAAAACTTTGAAATGTTTTCTTGTGATTTGCAACCCTTGGCTTCTGGGCCTGAACCAGACCAGCCAATACCTGATCATAATAAGTCCATTCATAGGCATCCTGCCACAGGGAAAGAACTTCGTGAAGCTCGGTAATTTCAACTTCATCAAAAAGATCAACCGGCTTATCTTTTACTCTGGTTGCCAGTGGAGCCCAGTTCTCCCCCGAATGAAAATCTAAAGCATCAATCTCAAGAAGCAGTTCAAAAATAATCAGTTCACGAAGGGTAATGATTCGCTTATCCAACAATGTTTCTGGTGAGGATTCCACGACCGAAACCATGCCCGACCAACCCATGTGGGCAAATTGCTGATCAAAAAGATATTGTCCAAAAAGTGATTCATCACCGACTAAAATTTTTAATAAATCAGGAATTGTACATTCATCGGAGAACAATAAGTTCTTTGCCCGCCTTTTTCGGAAGAAACTAGAATACCCAAATTGTTCCAACTCCTTAATTGCATTTAAGAAACCTTTTTCACAGGCTGGAAAGCGCCAAATCGAAATGCCTTGATCTAGGTAACTGCAAAGAATCCTAAATAAGATCGGGTGCACCAGCGCATCCATATCTACCTTGAATTGTTTTTTCCAGTGTCCCCTAAACTGACCGATGCGCGTGTGAATTTGCCTTTTGTATTCCTGTTCACACATCTTCAGTCTCCATTCATAAAGTGCAGATTCACCTTTTCTTTCAATGATAACCCACTTTAATATTGCATCGTTTATCTTATTGTTTTTATGGAGATTCCGATAGTCCTTCAGGCCAAGAAAAACTTTGTAACCAAACAGTGCTGACGAAGTGGCTAGGGCATTTTGAAACTTCATTTTTTGAAATGACTGGAGCGTATTCTGATGAATAAAGTCTTTTAGGGAAGCTTGTTCGGGCAAATAATGCTTCAACAAATGAATCACTTCCTTCTCATCAAAAGCCGTGTTTTGAATTTTCATGAACTGAAATTAATCCATTTAGAATTGAAGTGCAGGATGGGACACCAGTTGCTGTACACTATCGTAATAAAGCAAATATAAGCAAAACTAAGATCGGGTATATTGCGCTACCTTGGATAAAAATCCACTCCATTTGTAAACCTAAAAAGGGTATGTTGGATGTAAATAAAATCAGAAACCGGAAAAGTCTAAGCTATTTTTTTGATTCATCCCTATTAACCCCCCCTAAATTCAGAGAAATAAATAAACGGTTAAAACGACCTCTTTCTTTTTCATTAAGTTTGCATTTTAAAAGCCTTTGTCATGGATTTAAAAGAAATTTTTTCGGTAAGTCTAATCTTATTTTCAGTTATTGATATTGTAGGCTCCATACCTTTTATCATTCTCATTCGTCAGCGTGAAGGAAGGATTTATGCCGAGCGCGCCACCGCCATAGCAGCAGTCTTGATGGTTGCCTTTCTTTACCTCGGTCAGTCCATCTTGAATTTATTCGGTCTGGATGTAAGCTCGTTTGCAGTAGCCGGCTCGATTGTTATGTTTATCATTGCCATGGAAATGCTGCTTGGGATAACTTTAATCAAGGACGATCCAGACGCTAAAGGTTCTGGTTCTATTGTCCCTATTGCTTTTCCGCTGATTGCGGGAGCAGGCACCCTTACCACTATTCTTTCCCTTCGCACCGTCTATGATGATCGCGACATCCTCATTGGCATCGTATTGAATCTCATTTTTGTTTACATTGTGCTGCGGTCAAGCTCATGGCTGGAGCGGAAAATAGGCAAATCTGGTTTTTCGGTATTGCGCAGAGTCTTTGGCGTAATTCTTCTGTCTATTGCCGTGAAGATTTTCAAAAGCAACATGATGCTTTCTTAGCTAACGATCTATTTTTTTCAATGATTCGGATATACACAGATGGGGCAGCCCAAGGTAACCCTGGCCCTGGCGGCTACGGAGTCGTTTTAAAATTCAATGCTGCCGTAAAAGAACTCGCGGAAGGCTTCCGGCTAACAACTAACAACCGCATGGAGTTATTGGCTGTGATCAAAGGGCTTGAAGCCATAAAGAAACCGGGCATACCCATCACCATTTATTCTGATTCTAAATATGTAGTAGAAGCCGTGGAGAAAGGTTGGCTGTGGAACTGGGAAAAGAAAAATTTCAAAGACAAGGCCAACGTTGACCTGTGGAAACGATATATCCCCTTGCATCAAAAACTGAAACCAAAGTTCACGTGGATAAAAGGTCATGCCGGCCATCCTGAAAACGAACGATGTGATTTTCTTGCCGTTCAAGCCGCTTCAGCAAGAGGTCTTTTAGTTGATAAAGAATACGAGGCAATTGCTGCTAAGTGACCCACAGAAATCACCTCAAATTAAACATACCAAATGGATCTGGTTACTTTAGATTTGGTTTGGTCT
>DAHVFH010000109.1 GCA_027317105.1 Cytophagales bacterium | reverse complement strand
CTTTTATATTGGTGACCAAAGGTGGCGGACGTCATGCCATAGATTTTAAAGAGTATGACCTGGTGGAAGGCCGACTTTTTCTTATCGCCCCCGGGCAGGTGCATGCCTGGATGAAGTTGAAGAAGGTGAGGGGGTTTGTGTTACTGTTCACCGACAGCTTCATGGCGCTATCTAAAGGGAGAAAATTACTTTCCTCATGGCCGCTCTTCAGAGAAGATCAAATCCCTTTTGTGGATTTAGAAGAAGCCGAAAAAGAATTTTGGGTTGAGGAGTTTAATTATATGGAAAAGGAATTTTCACTACAGGATGAGTATACCATTGATGCTTTGTTTTATTCCATCAGCTCCTTGCTGGTGCGCGCGTCCAGGCTTATGCAAAGAAACCGATCGCCCATTGGATCAAGTGTTGGGGCCGACTTTCTTTTTGAGTTTCAAGAACTCATTGAAAAAAACTTTTTGAAATGGAAGACACCAAAAGATTATGCCCACAAATTAAATATTACCGCCAACTATCTAAATGCCCTTTGCAAAAAGAAATCGGGAAAATCGGCTGGGGAGTTGATTCGCCAACGGATAATATTGGAAGCGAAAAGGCTTCTCGCCCACACAAAACTCTCGGTAAGCGAAATATCCTTTAGGCTTGGCTTTATTGACAATTCTTATTTTGGCAGGTACTTTAAAAAATATACGGCTACCACCCCAGAGTCTTTTCGCGCAAGCCAAGGAAAATAAAAGACTTAACTTTCTATCCACTATTGATCGCTAAAGGATTGCCCATTAATTATATTATATTGGGAGAATAGAATCAGAATAGAATGTCCTATTGCACTATTACCGGATTAGCCAACAGCCATAGAGCAGAAGGCTCTATTTTTATTTCGATGATCGCGCGAAACCTTTCCATACCCGAATGTTCGCAGTAATATTAAAGTAGTTTATTTTATTTACTAAATTATCGTTCCGCGAAACGACAAAGGTGCTGGCGAACAAAAGTTGGAATACAGTTAAATCAATCCCAACCTCATAGCTATAGCTAAAATCCAGCTCTTTTGATGTGTAGTAAGTAGATTGCTGTACTTCGAGGTCATCAGATTTATAAAATATCCATTGTCCGCCAACTTTTCCAGATAGGAAAAGTTTTTTGGTAAATCGACCATTGAACGGATGAAATGATGCCCCGACTAAAAGTGGAAGCATGTTGACCTTATAATCCAAGCTTACAGGAATGCCAACAGGTGTGTAAGCAGGATAGTGCTTTGAATGAAAGAAAATGAAAGATGTTGACCCTGTCAACTCAAATCTTTTGCTCAGTACATGACGGTAACTAGCTCCCAGTGAGACGCCCTCACCAGCCAAATTGGACATCACTTTGTTGGGTGTACTTAACCCAGTGGAAAAATAAAGTTGACCACTGCAAGATAATGCAGTTGACAGCGAAAGGATAAAAAACCCAATCGCCTCAAGGTGATCAATAGTTTATGCGGACACACATTTCAATATCCGCGTCCCCGAAATAAAGTACGTCCTCCAGGAGGAGCCGAAAACAATGCCCCTTGAACCTCACTGTCACGTTTACATAGGTGTCAAAGGTTTGGATGTTGGTAACGGTCAACGTTCCTTGATTTGCCAGGGTGCAATAATTACCCAAATTTAGCCCCTATTTTATACACTACACTTTAAATTTTTCAAAATATTTTTTTGGTGATTTGATAGTGTAACAACTTTGGAAAATGTTTGTTTCGTTTTAGAATGAATCATGTTCACTTT
>DAHVFH010000225.1 GCA_027317105.1 Cytophagales bacterium | reverse complement strand
CTACAGGGTGTGGGCATGATCAACATCAAAAACCGGACGCAGCTATTGGGTGGCCGAGCCGATTGGAAATCGAGTCATTTAGGCACTTCGATAAAGATTCAAATTCCAACGCAACTAGAAAGCCATGCCTATTAATGTTGGCCTTGTCGATGATCATCAACTTTTTAGCAAATCGTTGGAGATGATGCTTTCAAGCTTCCACGATTTTCGCGTAGTGGTGGTGTCAGAAAATGGGGTGGATCTACAACCTAAATTAAAGGAAGCGAAAATACTTCCCGACATTATGCTGATTGATGTGAACATGCCGGTGATGGACGGATACCAAACTGCGCGATGGCTGAAAGAGAATTTTCCGTCCATTAAACTCACCGCTCTTTCGATGAACGACAATGACCATTCTATTATCAATATGTTCAAGGTTGGCTGTTGCGCTTATTTATTTAAAGACATCCACCCAAGCGAACTCGAAGTGGCCTTGAATCAAATTTACCGGAAGGGGTTTTACAATTCTGATCGGCTTCAACTTCACTATAACCAATTGCTCGCGGCTCGTGAAGAAGACGCGGAGGAGCAATTAACCGAGCGCGAAAAAGATTTCTTGCTCCATACCTGCAGCGACATGACCTACAGCCAGGTTGCGCAGTTGATGAAACTTAGCGCCCGCACCATTGACGGTTATCGCGAATCGGTATTTCGAAAATTCAAAGTGCAAAGTCGAACGGGGATGGTATTGGAAGCCATCCGAAGAGGCTTGATAAAGATCTGACGTGACAATATTTTATTAGGCCGCTTTAACTGTACTGCCCACATATTGCGGTGCCACGTAGCTAAAGGATTTAGTTTTAATTTTGCGAGGCTTTCTCTTCAATAAGTGATAAAACGAAACAAACCCCTCAACCAGGGCGGCTTGAACGGCACCAAGTATAAAAATAAAAAGTAGGGTCAACGAAAACATTAGCCCAAAAGGGGTAATCAAGGACGATACCAGAATTTGACCTGTTTTTTTTATCATAATCTTAGGGTTAAATGTTCATTACCTTCAATTACTATTTTCCAACCCGGAAGGCCGTTCTAACTTCATTTTTAAATGGCTTCTTTATGCACATTTTTTTGCTGCGCTCACCATCCGTGCAGCTAACTCTACATCTTTAAACTCTGTATCGTTTACATTGAGCGAATAGAGCAAGAGCCGAACCTCATTCATGCTTAATGCTTTGTCAGCTTCTACTAAGTGGTAGAGGTGCGCTAATGCTACTAATTTTTCCTCTTTGTTGCATTGGTTTAAATACTCAACACCTTGTTGGAATATTTCTCTTTCCGATTTAAGATGAATCCGTTCATGAAAATCATCAATAACCCATTTTGAGATTTGTTCATCTTGCTGCAATTCCAGCACGGCCTTTTTCTTACGCTCATCCATTCTTCGATCTGCATTCAACAAAATATGTGTCAGATGAAGCAATCCGAGTTGATAGTAAAGAAGATGGGTGGCGTTATTCATAGGTATCACTTCACTATTCTAGTTCAAGTTCGCTCATTTCTGAGATTTCTTCCACGGTCATAAGATTGGCGTTGAGCAACTTATAGATGCGCTCGTGTGCTTCCGTTTCATGACCCTCTGACAATAGGATCACAGGGGTATGGCGGTTTAGGCTTAGATTCCTTATAGATCGCACAACTTCGATACCGGTAACCACCGGCAAGTCCTGTCCGCAAAGAATTAGATCAAAAATTGCCGTTTTGGCCGCAATAAGTCCTTCCAACCCATTGCTATAAGCTACAACATGCCATTGCCTCAGCTGATGCCTAATGCTTTGCAAAACTGCCTCTTGCCGATGGACTACCAGTACCTTCATCTTCTAAAAAATAACCCTAAACCGGTGATTGTCTGCTCACCGGGCATGAAGATCGTCAGAAAAAAAATTGGCTTCGGGCGCTATCCAGCAGTAAGGGTGAGCAAGTTTTTGGGTGCTCCAAATTTTATCGAAATGGGCTATTTTGGCATTTTACTAAAAAAATTGGTAAGAAAATTCTTAGAAAAATAAGAATTTTCGTAGGTAGAGCTGCCGCCCTTTATGGGATAATCCCCATTTCGAAAGCGGCCCTTACTAACCCAACGGTGCTGGTGACATTTAGCTTAGCTTGTATATTGAGTTTATGAGAATAAATTGTTTTTTCTCCTACCGAAAGCCGGCTAGCGATTTCTTTTAGGTTTATTTCGCTGCAAATCATTTTCAATATCTCCTTTTCTCTTTCCGTAAGGGTTGGGCTAATACGGAAGTAAGGCCTTTCTTTTGCTTTATTTCTTAAACTTCGGTGAATGACGGAATTAAGAAGCTCATTGTAATAGAAATCGTTATCAACTACGCACTCAATCGCCTTTTCGAGTTCATGCGGATCAGTATTTTTCAGTAAAAAAGAATGCACGCCCAACTCCAGCATATACATCATATACTTTTCACTATCGTGCATGGTGAGTACAATAATTTTGACGTTCGGAAATTTTTTCAACAACTGTTCAGCGCACTCCGTACCGTTCATCACCGGCATTTCCAGATCCAGCAAGACCACATGGGGATTTAATTCTTTAACAAGAAGAAGACACTCTTCACCATTGGAGGCCTCACTTACCTCTCCAACCCGATTGAAAGTTTTTAGGAGGCGGATCATCGCCTTACGGAAAATCTGGTGGTCGTCTACCAGGCAAACATCAATTTTCGGCATGGGGAATTGTTAAATACGTTATAGAAGCATTGGTTCCTTGCGGAAAATAATTTTCAAACAAAAGATTAGCAGGTAGCAAGCTTGATCGGTTTTCGAGGCTGAGGAGTCCATGCCCGCGAGGCGCTTGATTTTTTTCACTTTTCTTACTGAAGCCTATTCCATTGTCGATCACATTGATTTGTAACGAATTTATTGTCCACGTAAATTTCACTTCCACCAAAGTGGCTCTGGCATGCTTGAGCGAATTGCAAACCAACTCTTGTATCATTCGATAAAGCAGCGTTTGTTTCTTTTTATGAAGTGGAAGGCCTTTTCCTGATGACGAAAACACGACAGGCACGTTTCCTTTCGAAGATAAACGGTGGCACAATTCTTCAGTCGCTTCGGCCAAGCCAAAATATTCAAGACTGCTGGGCATCAGGTCCCAGCAAATTCTCCTTACCGTTTCGTCCACTTCACTTACAAGTTGCTGGACTTCTTTTCTATCCGCTTCCGAAGCTTCTTGTAATACCGCCAGTGTGGTAGTGCGCAAGGCTTGTAACATCAGTCCTACGTCATCATGCAAATCTTTGGCCACCCTCCTCCGTTCTTCTTCCTGCGATTCAATCTGCGCCTGCAACATGTTGTGTTGATGTGCCAATTCCATAGCCCGTTGATTCAGTTGTTCCCTCAATACTCTTTTTTGATAGAAGAGTACGAAAAGGACAATGGCCGAGGCCATAAAAATCATTACGGCTGAGCCAATTCCGAACAACAACAATACGCTGTTTGAAGAATTCTCCATTCGTTAAATAACCCTACAAGCTATAAAATCAAGAACTAAATGTCTGTTTTTTGTTTAAGAAATTTAAACCCCTTTCGTCCAGCGTGCCAAAAGGCAATGGTGAAAAGAAGGTTCTTGACGATGTTCAAAATGTTGTGGAGGCTCCAATGCACCATGAAGTCATTAGGCGATACCTTAATGAGGTAATCGGTTGTCAGGAATAAGAAAAAGTTACCTGAAAAGAAAATCAGAACTGCCGTATTGATCCAAAACATGGGGATTTGTTCCAAATGATACGTGGGAAGATCTTTCATCAAGCTAAAAAAGTAGACAACCGACAGCCAAATAAAAATGATTGAAGAGGAGAGAAAAGTAAAAGAATTTAATTTTTCGTGTTGAAGAAAGAGGAAATTCAAAGAAGAAAACAAAATAAATGAGAAGCCTATCAAAATAAAGATCCATTTGCTTTTCTTAGGTTTTAATATTCCGAAATAAAGGAAGAACAAGATTGTGAACTCACCGATTTCATATAACGTCCCAAGATAGTTAGTCTTTAGTTTTATTAAAGGAACCGCTAAACTCAAAATGTCACAGATAAAGGAAAATACTTCCAGAAGGCAAAGCAATTTTAATTCGGCTTGAAACGTACGGAAATGGTACAAACAAAACGCTAATGGAATTAGTGGCGAAAGGACTGAAATAAAGGCGATAATGTTCGGCATTTTGAAAATGTACAAAAAGTTGAACGATGAGTTGTCAGGCAGGTTTTTTCATTGTTTCGATTTCCTTCTGCCGAGCTGCTGCAGGCTGTTCTCCAATTTTAATTTTTTGTATTTGAAATAAATGATAGGCTACCAATTTTCCGGCTTGGTCGCGGTCATTGGGTTCTATCCGGAGTGATCCTTTGTACAACACTTGACGCTCCGTATAGACTGTATAGTTCACATCGATAGTTTCGTCTTTAGTTGTAAAAGAAAGATCGACAATTGGAGCGGTGTTGTCTTTTGTGAAATCAATGCTGGTATTCTTTAGGCCATCAACAATGTTTTGTTCATCCGCACTCAGTAGACCTTCGGTTTTTAAACGGAATGCCATTTTAAGATCGGAGAAAGGAACAAGTTGAGGATAAAGCTGATAAAATTGCTGCGTGTATTGCCTTCTTGCATTTCCGCTGCTGGCTTCCGCGAGTCCTTCGTATGTCCGGGCCATAAGCAAAGTCTCGAAAGGATCATCGCGGTCGGGATCGTTGAGCACTTGCTTAAAATAATCGGTCGCGATTTTATCTTTCCCTTCAGCTAAATAGAGCTTGCCGAGAAAATAACGGAAGTATTTTTTTACATGCGGCCGCTTATCTGTCTCCAGTAGTTTTTTATAACTATCAATAAAGTATTCATTTCCAAAGCCATCAATGATCGACCACACTTCATCAAAAGCGATCAGGTTCTCGGGCGAGAAGATTGGATAGATCACCTGGCTTCGTTCAGGATTGCCGGCCACGAGCGAAGCCACTATCATTTTCTGATGACGAATTTCGAGTGTGTATTTTATCCAACGATACCAGTTGAGTGGATTGAACCAGAAATACCATTCATTGTGTTCAAACCAATATTCTTTTTTGAATTGGAGTTGATTAAGGTAGTGCAAAGAGGAAACGGCAAGATTGTATTGCTCTTGTCCCCACGTGGTGCCTATATGCAGTTCCTGAAAGCGGGCAGCTTTGTTAGTATGTTCCTGGC
>DAHVFH010000106.1 GCA_027317105.1 Cytophagales bacterium | reverse complement strand
CTCCAGCACTCTTTAAATTGGCAGACAATCCTTATGACATGATGAACTATTCGATCGAAGAAATTCGGGAGATTATCAAGCCGTGTGGTCTCTCTCCCATGAAATCAAAAGGTATCGCAGGACTTTCAAAAATACTCGTGGAAAAATATGAAGGCCAGGTTCCCTCTACATTTGAAGAACTCGAAGAACTCCCTGCCGTTGGGCATAAGACGGCTTCAGTAGTGATGACGCAATGGTTTGGGCATCCTGCCTTCCCGGTAGATACGCACATTCACCGGCTAGCTTTTCGATGGGGCTTATCCAATGGAAAAAATGTGGTGCAAACGGAAAAAGATCTGAAGAAGCTTATCCCCGAAAAAGATTGGAACAAAGCGCATTTACAAATCATTTATTTTGGAAGAAAGTTTTGTCCTGCAAGGGGACATGTCTGGATGGAGTGTCCAATCTGTAAAAAATATTTAAGGAAAAAATTAAGGGATTAATGAATGAGCTAAGAATAATCTTTATGGGCACGCCTGAGTTTGCCGTGCCAAGCCTGGATATCCTTGTTGAAAATAAGTTTAAGGTTGTGGCGGTAATCACTGCGCCTGACAAACCCCAAGGCCGCGGACAAAAATTGACCGCCTCGCCTGTGAAAACATCTGCTTTAAAACATAATATTCCAGTACTCCAACCTGCCAATTTAAAATCACCTGAATTTCTTGAGCAACTCAAAAGTTATCAAGCGAATTTGCAAGTCGTGGTGGCCTTTCGCATGCTGCCGGAAGTGATTTGGTCACTGCCTTCTTTCGGCACATTTAATTTGCATGCCTCACTCCTTCCACAATACCGTGGGGCAGCACCGATCAATTGGGCAATCATCAATGGCGAAAAAGAAACTGGAGCAACTACTTTCTTCCTTAAACATGAAATTGATACCGGGAGTATTATCTATCAGGAAAAAGAACCCATCTATGCAGAAGATGATGCCGGAAAACTTTATGAACGCCTGATGCATAAGGGTGCATCGCTAGTTTTAAAAACTGTAAAAGCTATTGAATCCGGAAGTTATCCATCGCAAGCGCAAAATGAATCAGTTGAAATCAACCATGCACCAAAAATCTTCAAAGAAACCTGTGCGATCAATTGGAACCAGCGTTCTGAACAAGTCAGGAATTTTGTGCGCGGGCTGAGTCCTTATCCAGGCGCATGGACGACTCTGAACAATAAGTTCTTTAAGATATTTCAAGTGTCAACTGTTGACAGTCAGCAGTCCACGGTCAAGCCAGGGGAAATTGAAACGGATAATAAAACCTATCTCCAAGTTAAAACTCAGAACGGCTGGATTTCCATCCATGAGTTTCAACCTGAAGGAAAAAAGCGAATGAACGTGGCTGAGTATTTTAGAGGAAATAAAATTTAGATCCTCGACACTGGCTTCCGATCACTTGAATCCAACATCCAGCCGCGAGAATCTAGAATCCAGCAACGAGTCTCAAACCTTCACCATCTTCCACGTTCCTCTTCTAAACAAGTAAATCCCTGCAATGGCAATAGCCGATTCTGCAATGGCTATAGCAGCATACACACCATTTGGGCCAAAGTTAAGTTGAATCGCCAGCCAGTAAGCCAGCGGAATCTGAAAACACCAAAAGCCAACAAGGTTTAGGTAAGTTGGCGTTTTTGTATCGCCCGCGCCATTGAAGGACTGCGTGATCACCATGCCATACCCATAAAACAAATAACCGAAGGCAACAATCTGAAGACATTGCGTTCCGTAGCCAACCACCAATTCGTCATGCGAAAAGAAACGAAGAATGGGGGAAGACAAAAACAAAAAGATGATCATCACAAAACCGAGGAACAACATGTTATAAAATCCGGTTTTCCATACCGACTTCTCGGCTCGGTCAGGTTGCCTGGCACCTAGGTTCTGACCCACCAATGTGGCGGCTGCATTAGCCATTCCCCAAGAGGGTAAGATCGTAAAAATGATTACCCGAATGGCAATCGTGTATCCCGCCATGGCTGCGCTACCAAAGTGAGAAATGATGCGGGCGAGGAAAACCCAACTTGCAGATGAAATCAAAAACTGACCGGTGCCGCCAGCTGATACATTGATCACTTGCCGGATGATTTTCCAGTCGATCTTAAAATTTCTAGCATTCAACTTCACAATGCCCTTATCGGAAAACAAATAATACAATTGAAAAACCACACCAATTCCGCGACCAATGTTGGTAGAGAGTGCAGCGCCTTCCACACCGAATGCAGGAATGGGGCCAAAGCCGAAAATAAAAATCGGATCAAGGACGATGTTAAACAAATTAGCCAACCAAAGGGCCCGCATGGCGATGGCCGCATTGCCGGCACCACGAAAAATTCCGTTGATCAAAAACAACATCATGATCGTCATGTTTCCTATTAGCATCCAGAAGGTAAACCCTGATCCAATTTTAATCACCGATTCGGTGGCACCCATTAGTCGCAACAGATCATCATAAAAAAATAATCCCGAAAGGGATACCGATAAGGAAATTACTGCCCCAACAATCATTGCTTGCACCCCGGCCACGGCCGCACCTTCAGGGTCTTTTTCCCCCACCCTTCTGGCCACCAAAGCGGTTGCCCCCATGCTCACGCCCCATGCCACCGAATAAACCAACGCCAATAGCGATTCGGTTAGCCCGATTACCGCCACTGCATCACTGTTATTGAGCCTGCTTACAAAAAAAATATCCACCACCGCAAAGACCGATTCCATGGCCATCTCGAGTATCATTGGTATGGACAAAAGGAAGATAGCTCGATTGATACTGCCTTCGGTGAAATTTTGTTCATCACCATTCACGGCCATTTTGAACAACTGAAAAATATATTTAATGCGTAATAAAAATTTCATAATTGAAACTGACATAAATTAAAAAAATGGAGAATTGAAGCCAGCTTTGGCTATAAGGAAAAAGATACCATCTATCGGATTGAGAGATTAGGTATCAGGCGTCAGTTTTCATAGGCGAAAAGCGAATAGAATTACAAAGCTAACCTTTTCTTCAACATCCTCGTTTGCATTAAAATTGGGGGCTACAAAAACGCTTTAAAAGAGAATCCCCGAATCGCTATTTTTGCGCTATGGCTTCGCCAAAATATTCGATCATCGTTCCCGTATACAACCGTCCACAAGAGCTCGATGAATTGCTCAAAAGTTTGACCCAACAGACTTTTTCTGATTTCGAGGTTTTAATTATTGAAGATGGCTCCACCTTAACAAGCGAAAAAGTATTTGAGAACTATGAAAGTCTTTTGAACATCCGGTATTTCTTTAAACAAAATACAGGGCCAGGGCCAAGCCGCAATTTTGGTTTTGAAAGAGCCAAAGGTGATTACTTTATTGTATTCGACAGCGATTGCCAAATACCTGTGCATTATTTAGAAGTCGTTGAAAAACAGCTAAGGCAACATTCTTTAGATGCCTGGGGTGGGCCTGACCGGGGACACGAAAATTTTACTCCGTTACAACAGGCAATGGCCTTTACGATGTCTTCCGTATTGACGACCGGAGGAATTCGCGGAGGAAAATCAAAAAACTTTCAACCGAGAAGTTTCAACATGGGAATGAGCAGGGAGGCATTCAATATAACAGGAGGCTTTCACTTTGACCGCTATGCGGAAGATATTGAACTTAGCATTCGAATGAAAAAACTTGGCCTCCGGGTTGGCCTTATCCCGGACGCCTTTGTTTTCCATCAGAGACGTTCTACGTTTGCTCAGTTTTTCAAACAGGTTTCTAATTTTGGAAAAGGAAGAGTATTGGTTGGGCGAGCGCATCCCGGTGAGGCAAAGTTGGTACACTGGTTCCCTTCGCTGTTTTTAATAGGATTATTTTGCCTTCTTCCTATAAGATTAATAATTCCCTTCTTGGGAAAATTGGCCTTAATTTTCTATTTGCTATATCTTCTTGGCGTTACCATAGACGCCTTTATATCTACCAAATCATTTAAAATTTCATTGCTATCCATACCTTCCGCCCTAATACAATTGACAGGCTACGGATGGGGTTTTTTGCGGGAAAAGTTTAAAATGTAATGTTCAGTTAGGTTAAAAAACTGGAATTGGTTAGAAAAATTGGAATTGTGATTAATTCTTAGATAATTTTGATTCAACCAACCCCAGCCTTTATGAGTAAAATATTTAGTTGCGCTTTTTTTTCAATGGCCTTGCTTTTCCCTCTAAAGGCTATTTCACAGCAAAGCAATAATTCGTTCTTAAACAAGGGCTATTACCTTGTTGTGGCGGCATATTTTTCTAATCAAGAAACCTTTGCCCAACGCTATTCGGTAAAGCTAAACGAAGGTGGGCTTCATACTCAATATGGGTTAGGCCCAAACGGTAAACTCTATTATGTTTATTTAGATAAATATGAAGACTTCAATGAGTCGGTTAACCAAATGCTGAAAGTGAGAAAAGATGGAGTTTTTGATCGAGCGTGGGTTCATATTATAAAAGAAGGAAAGGAAAGAGATGCTCGAATTGCAATCCAAGAAGAACCTATTCAAAATCTTGCAACCACTTCTCCTGAAAAGGCCTCAACAGCCAGTCCATCCAAGGAGACTGAGAGGCCAAAACGTGAAGAAGTAGAGAAACCAGTAGCGAGTGTGTCAACTGAAGTGATTGAAAATCCAACACCCAAACCTGTGTTTGTACCACAGACGTTGAAGAATACGCAAGTCTTTTTAAGTGTTTATAATGCCACCAATAATGAAGTTATCGATGGTGAGGTGGAAGTGGTTGACACAGAAGGATCGAGATTGATTACCAAAGTAAAAGGCAATACTTACTTATCACTGCCGAATCCGGGAACAAAGAGCGGCCAATTGAGCCTTATTGCAACGGTTTTTGGCTTTCGGAAAGAACAGCGTGAGATTAATTATAGAAATACGGAGGCTGACACATTAAAACCCTATGTGGCCTTAGTGGGCAATTATTACATGCTCAATTTTGGCCTTGTCCGTATTCATAAAGGGGACATCTCTACGCTTTACAATGTTTACTTTTATAATGATGCGGCCATTATGTTGCCGGAATCTAAGTACCAACTAAACTCATTATTACAACTCTTCAATGAAAACCCGAAACTGAAAGTTGTGCTGCATGGCCACACCAACGGAAATAGCCGCGGAAAAATCATTTTCATGGGCCCTAGCAAAGATTTTTTTACAATCACAAAAGACGTAGTCAATGGCTCTGGTTCGGCAAAAGAATTATCAAAAGCCAGAGCTGAGGCTATTCGGGAGTGGTTGATGGCCCAAGGAGTTTCCGCAGACCGTGTCAGCGTAAAGGGCTGGGGTGGCTCACGCATGATCCATGACAAAAATAGCGCCCACGCCCGAAAAAATATTCGAGTAGACGTAGAAGTATTTGAGGACTAACTCGTACATCTAACTTCTGCCAGAATTGGAAAATTGAGGCTATACGCTTAATTTGGGCTTTAATCAATTCTCAAGGTATGATTAAAGCTCTCACAAATTTTTTAATCCTCATGGCATCGGTTCAAACCTTTGCCCAAACTGATTCCAAAAATCTTCCAAATGGCAACTATTTAGTAGTCGCAGCATTTTCGCCAGCTCATGAAGATTTTGCCATCCGTTTATCAGCCTCACTAAATAAAGAAGGACACCATACGGCCTATGGTTTTGAAGCAGCCCGCAAATTTTGGTATGTCTATTTCGATCAAATTACCGCGCTAGATGATTGTATTAGTGAATGTAAAAAAATCCAGAAGGATGAGCGCTTTTCAGATGCCTGGGTTCACATCGTTACTGATGCTCCGAATTCAAAAAGCCCAATTGTAGCAACGCCAGAAACGGTTGAACAAAAAAAGGAACCTGCTATCATCATAATAAAAGAAGAGCCTGTAGTTACTGAAGAAAAGAAAGTTGAACCCGTAGTTACCGATGTTGTTGAAAACCCTGTAGCCGCCCCTGTTTATCTTCCTCAAACATTGAAAAACACACCGGTCTTCCTGAGTCTGTTCAATACCACGACCAATGAAGTAATGGATGGAGAGGTTGAGGTAGTAAATACCGAAACCGCCAAACTAATTGCACGCGTAAAAGGGAATACCTACATCACTTTACCTAACCCAGGCACTAAAAGTGGAAATCTAAGTTTGATTAACGACACTTTTGGCTATCGTAAGGAACAACTTGAAATTAATTTTAAAGAAACTGAACGCGATACGTTAAGACCCTACGTGGTTCTGGTCGGCAATTTTTATATGATCAACTTTGGGTTGACTAAGGTCCAGAAGGGCGATATTTCTACACTGTACAACGTTTATTTCCTGAATGATGCCGCCATCATGCTACCAGAATCTAAATATCAGTTGAACAGTCTTTTGCAAATGATGACCGAAAACCCTAAAATGAAAATCGTGTTGCACGGCCATACGAATGGCGGTGGCCGAGGAAAAATTATTTATATGGGGCCAAGCAAGAACTTTTTTGCCGTGACGAGCGATGTCATTAACGGTTCCGGATCTGCCAAAGAATTGTCCAAGGCTCGAGCAGAAACGATACGACAATGGCTGATTTCACAGGGCATTAGTGAAGATCGCATAACCGTAAAAGGGTGGGGAGGAACCCGCATGATCCACGATAAGAACAGTACATTTGCTCGAAAAAACATTCGGGTGGATGTAGAGGTGGTAGAGGATTAATTATCTCTCTTCACCTCAAATGAAACAAAGTTCTTTAATTCATCCTCATGGATATCGAGATTTTCCACACAAGCTGTTCCTGGCCCTCGTCTGCACCACGCTAAGAATCGTTTTAACTTATCCTCTTCTCCTTCCACTTCTATATACACCTCCCCGTTTAATTCGTTCCGCACAAAACCTTTCACACCCATTTGATCGGCTTGTCCCTTAGCAGATGCCCGAAAGAAAACCCCTTGAACTCTTCCAGTTATACGGATGCTTAAATGCTTAATCTCTCCTTCCATTTTTTAAAAAAAATATAATCAGCACGATCTATTGCTGTAACCTAGGAACACAATCCATAGCTTTTGCTTAAAATTAATTCTTGGTTTTGAGTACAGAGTTTGTAAGAATCCAGAATTAGGCGTATGGCTTAATGCCTTATCCCACATTCCTTACAGTAACGCATGGCAAAAGGCAAATGTTTTTTAGGCGGGCGTTTATGTCCAAAATAAGAGAAGTCGGCATATTGTGGTTTAGCCATTTTTCTCAGCATCCGTTGCTTTGCTTTTGCTGCTTTTTCTATCCGCACGTAAAATTCGTACCGTGCCGTATGCTTCACGTTTGGTCTTCTGAAAAGCAGTTTCTGCTTACGCGTAAGGCGCTGCATTTTATAGGCGACATGCGGCTGTGTCTCTGCCGAGGCGGAAGCCCGATCACCTAAAGAATTACTTTGGCCTTGTGCAAAAAAAGGAAATAGCGTTCCTAAAAGGCCAATAAAAAAACCCAGCGTTATATGTTTCATAGCTGAGGTATAACGGTGAGTTTTTAATTTTATTTTAGCTTGACTTGAATTGTGTCATAGTCTGTTGCCTTCGATAAATCCACGGTGGGGTAGGATTCTGTTCTCTCCATAGGCCTTTTCCCTTCTCCTCAGCTTTTTCTCGAATAGCTTCCAGTTTCTGAATTGGGTCTCTTTCAGCCGTCCAGGCTAACCCTGCCTCAAGTAATTCAATTCGTAGATCATTCAACCCCTCTATAATCGGAATTCCTAACCTTGTTCCCCAGCGGTCTTTACCTTGAATTTTGACACGCACTACTTTATCAAGAATTTTTTTTTCCAAAAACTTCTTAGCCTTTTCGCCAAACTCTTGGCCAATCTGAGGACAATCTATTCCATACAATTTAATTTTATACGAATCGTTATCCTCCGCGGTCATTTCAAAGGTGTTACCATCAAAAACTACCGTCACCTTGCCAGTTAGTTCACCTTCTGAAAAACCATAATTCGATACCACCAAGGATATTAATAAAACGGATAGCTTTTTCATTTTCTTTTTTCTATTGATACCGTAAAGTTCCAGCAAGTAATCAGCATTAAACGGCCACAACTGCTGGTTGACTGACAGATGTAAGATTTAACGATGAAAATGGAATGATCGATTTTTTTTTGTCTTTTACTGCCTTAGTAATTCATAATAGGCGTCACCCGAATATCCAAATTGGATTAACGTGCTGATGTTTAGTTGTTTCTTTTTCAGAAATTTTATTAAATTGAAAATTGAAATAAAACGGGTCGATGCCGAAAAACTAATCAATAGACAAACGCTTAAAAAAATTAAGATGAAAAAAATACTCACGTTACTCTTAGCTGTAGGCTTGAGCTTATGGCTTTCTGAAAATTCGTTTGGGCAAGCGGTTAAAGGTCGCCCTTCTAATAGCAGTGTTGCCAAAACCGCAAAAGTCAAAGCGAAAAAAAAGTCAAAGGAAAAAAAGAAAAAGGGAGTAAAAAGAATTCACAAAAGTTCAAAGAAAAAAAAGAGCAGCGCTATCCAAAGGATAATTAACATTAACCATTATGTGATTTTTAACAGAAGAGAAGAAGAATTGATAAGTTAAAACTCCAGGCAAATTGTAATCATTTACAATATTGTTGGATCATCAACTTCGCTTTGGCATCGCCTAACTCTACCGCCTTGCCCCAATCGCTGCAGGCATTTTCCTTATTTTTCAAACGGTAATTAAAGTTACCTCTCTCTTTATAGAACGAAGCATTTTTTCCATCCAGTGCTATGGCATCATCCATCCCTGCTAGAGCGGCACCAAAATCTTCAAGCTCTGCTTTGCAATTGGCACGACCCGCATGTGATGCCGCATCCTTCGGGTTGAGCTTGATGGATTTATCATAGTCCAAAATGGCTTGTTCATACTCTTGGTTTTCTTCCTTAATAATGGCGCTGTTGAAATACACATCGGCATTGTTAGGATCAAGGGCAATCGCTTTTGCTAAATTATCTAAGGCTGCTTTTTTATTTTCTAAGCCCAAATAGGCACGCGCCCGCTCTAAAAATAAAGGAATTGTATTTTCACCAGCTTTTAAGGACTCATCGAAGTCTCTAACCGCAGCCTGAAAATCCTGTTGCTCTAACGAACATTTCCCTCTTTTGAACAGTAATTCCTTATCTTTATTTCCACTCGTTATCGCTTTGTCCAAATACTCAAAGGCCACCGGATAATTTTTTAGTTCAAAATACGATTCACCCAATTTTTGATAGAACTCAGCATCTGGTTTTTCGGTCAGCTTTTCCATTTGCCTTAAATCTTTGACTGCCAAATCGTACTTCTTTGTTTTTAAATAGGTGTTTGCCCGGTTTTCATAAGCCCGCACGTAATCCTTCTTTTTATTTATTGCCACGCTGAAATCTTCAATGGCGTTTTCAAATTTGTCTTGATTGAAAAATGCTTTTCCCCGATTGTTGAATAATACAGGATCAGCAAGTCCTAGTGTGATTGCTTCTGAATAATCTTGCGCAGCCCCCAGGTAATTATTGCTCCGAAAACGGGCGTCACCGCGATGGGAAAAAGCATCACCCAGCTTTGGGTTCTTCTCTATGGCCGTGTTAAAATCGGCCAGCGCACCATCAACGTCTTTAATGTCGAGCTTGCAAAACCCACGCTTATCGTAAGCAATAGCTTCGGTATAACCGCTGTTTATCGCCTTATCAAAATCAGCAAGTGCATTTTTGTATTCTTGTGTATTGAAGCGACAAGAACCACGTTTGTAAAAAACTTCTGAAGATGTTTCGCCCAGTTCAATAGCTTTGGTTAAATCAGGAAGAGCATTTGCAAAATCTGCGGTTTCAAAATAGGAATTTCCGCGCGCCAAGTAAGACTCCTTATCTTTTGATCCTCCGATAATCGCTTTATTTAAGTCTTCTATCGCCCCAGAGAAATTTTTCAAATTGTATTTTGCTATCCCGGAAATAGAATATTCATCATTACCCGCCTGGTTAGAAGCAATCACGATGGCTAGATCTGTAATTACTTTAGGCCAGTCTTTTAATTGGGCATATGCGGCTGCACGATTTTTTAAGGCTTGGGAATAATTAGCTTTTAACTTTAACGACTGATCAAAATCAGCTATTGATTCTTTTGTCAGATTGGAATTTAATTTTGCTTTTCCTCGATTGTTATAAATCACTTCATCATTGGCGCCAAGTGCAATGGCTCTATCATAAGCTTCAACAGCACCAGCAAAATTTTTGTCTTTGAAACGGCCATTGCCCACCTGAAAATAAACGTCCTTATTTTTACTTCCGGCTGTAATGGCCTTTTCTAAGCTGAGCAGCGCTTCCGTATTCTTTTGTTGCTGCATATAGGCCAGACCAAGGTCATCAAGCGTAAGCACATCGGGTTGACCCGCTAGCACCACTTTTTCTAAGTCGGTTACCGCGTTGATAAATTCTTTTGTTTCAAAAAGTGACTTTCCACGCAATTCATGCAATTTCACTTCCTTTTCTCCTCCCATCTCCGCGGTATTCAAAACTTCAATACATCCTTTAAAATCTTTACCTTCGTAGCGGAGGTACCCAAGAATCAAATTCGCTTTCGGGTCTTTTATTCCAGCTTTGATTGCCCGTTCCAAGAAATCCTTCGCGGCTCCGTTCTCTTTCAAGTTGTATTTAGAAACTCCTAGCATACGCAAGAGTTCATTGGACTCTCCCTCTGTACTGCGCACCTTGTCAAGATCTTCTGCAGCCCCCGCATAGTTAGCCAAGGCAAATCGCAACGTGCCCCTATTTAAAATTGCTTTGCTAAAATCGGGCTTTAGAGTGATTGCTTTATCAAAATCGTTAAGCGCTCCTTGTAAATCACCCAATGATGATTTAGATTTTCCTCGATTATTAAATACAATGGCATCAGCTTGAGGGAAAGCAGTAGCTTTATCATAATATTTAATCGCGCTGGCAAAATCATTCTTTAGAAACTTGCTGTCTCCCAAGTTTTTATACGCGTCAAAATCGGAAGCACCAAGCGAAATGGCTTTCTCTAAATCTTTTATAGCGTTATCAATATCCTTTTGTTGATATTCCGCTATCCCTTTATAAAGGAAAATTTCTTTTCCGGTAGAACCCAACGCCACGGCTCGCCCTAAGGATTCAATGGCAGTGACCAACTCTTTCGTTTTATACTGGCAAATACCCAATTGCTCAAAGATTTCCTTATCGCTGACACCCATTGAAACGGCTGCTGCTAATGCGGTAGAAGCGCCACTAAAGTTTTCGCCATTCACTAAGCTCATTCCGAGCATCCGGAAAACTTCTTTATCTTTTACTCCTTTGGCCACCACCTTATTTAATAAGTCCGCGGAACTTTTGAAATCTTGTAGGCTATATTTTGCAGTTCCTGATTTTAGGAAGAGATCGGTATCACTGCGCCCTGAAGATATGATTTTGTCAAAATCGGCAGACGCGCCTTTCCAGTCTTTAAGCTGATACCTGACTTCCGCCCTATTTTCAAGGGCTTTTTCATAATCAGGTTTTAGTGTGAGTGCTTCCGAAAAATCAGTTTCCGCCCCAGCTAAATCTTTAAGGGCCAACTTGGCTTTTCCCCGGTTGTTAAAAAGTATAGGATCCTTTTTTCCACTAGCAACGGACTTATCATAGTTGATAATAGCCTCTTTGAAATTGTTTAACAGGAATTTTGCGTTTCCTAATGTTGAAAAGACGTCTTCATCTTTTGCACCCATTGAAATCGCTTTTTCGAGATCGCCTGATGCACCGGCAAAATCCTCCAGCTTATATCTCGTGAGCCCTCTGTATTCAAAGAGCTCTTCCGTATTGACCCTCGCCTTAACAGCCTCGTCAAAATCAGCTTTTGCTTTTTCAAAATCATTAAGTCTATAGCTGGCCAAGCCCCGTTTCGCATAGGCTTCCTTATTTGAAAAATTGGCTGCAATCAATTGTGAAAATTGCGCTGATGCTTCAGCGTAACTGCCATCTTTCAGTTTCTGCAAGGCTGCCTTGTAAATCACCTGTTGAAGGGAGTCCTGATTTTGTGCATGAACAACCACCAATGAAAAAAGAAAAAGCACTGTTAGGAGCAGTCTATTTATGGGCATGATTAGCATAGTTGGATGAAAAGCAAATTTACAGAATCAAAGGAAAGGAAATTTGCAAAAAAGGACGCAATCCTCACATCATAAGAAATCTGGAGAACTAAGATTATTTGCTGAATAGCTCGATAAGATAAAGGACTAGAAGCACCAAGGCCACCGCAACAAGAAGGTAACCAAATACCTTTGCCCTTTGGTAATAACTTTTTATCGGGATGTTCTTCTTCTTGGACACTATCTAAAATATGGCGCAAAGATACTGAATGCGATATAACCAATGACTGAAAGAACGACCATCCAGCCAAAAACACGCGCCCGTTGATAATAAAATCGAACTGGAATCATTTTCATAACTGACTGATTTAAAATAAATTAATTTAAAAGTACAAAAATATAATTTAACTAAAAACGATTTTCTTTAAAATAACGCAATACGCGTCAAAATGGATATACGATGTATTAACTGCATTGGATCGGAATGGTTTAAAAGAAAAAGTTGAACAGCAACAAGACTGGAAATGGTTTCAGCCTTTTGTTACTTTCCCTGCAACTTGCATCGTTTCCAGCGATGGCATAGACTTTCCACCCCGTGGCTCAATAGTTACAGCAAATGTAACAGCACCCTTAGCAATGGCTTTCATTTTAATAAGGCCCGCATGGTCGCCATCGAAAACACCCGCATCAACTGGCTTTCCATCAATAATAGCCCACAACTGATATTGGTTATTTTGAGACAGGGCACGAAGATTTTGCAGGCTTAAAAACACTTCCTTTGTTTGCTCATTCCAATATACCGATGCCAGTGCATTTGGTGCATTGGGTGTTCCCTTCATCAAAACTTTTGTGAATGCTGGATTATCAACAACATGAAGATCATTCTCAACTTTGTCCAAACGAAGATTCACGCGATTATAATCCTCTACAATCTGTTTATTTTGTGTGGTCAAATCATGCAAAGCAAATTCAGAATCTCTCCATTTCGATCGATAGTCTTGTGCCAAGAAGGATGCTACCAAGGCAACTGCAATCGAGGCTGCCGCGACATATCGCCAGGTTACCAATTGTCTGGATCTCATTTCAACAACCTTACTGTAAGGTTGGATTGATTTCATCAGTTTTTCTTTCACAACTGCAGGTGGCTCAATGGCTAACTCCACAAACAACCTCTCTGAAATGCCCTCCACGAGTGCCAGTTCCTCTCTCAATTCTGGATATTGCAGAAGGTTTTTCTCCACTCCAGCTCGCTCAAACTCAGTAAGCCCACCGAGTAGGTAAGCCTCCAACACGCCACTCAATATGTATTCTTGTATATTCAAGACACCTTTAAAATTTTCCTTAATTCAATCAACGCCAAACGAGTTCGGTTCTTTATCGTTCCTAGCGGGATATTAAATTCTTCGGCCAATTCGGCTTGGGTGTATCCCTTTAAATAAAGAAGTTCAATCACAAATTTCTGATCACCAGACAATCGGCTCAACACTTCCGTTAACCCAATTAGCTCGACTTTTTGCTCAAGCGATTCCTGGCGGTCAACCCTATTTACGAGAAGATCGATGTCATCGGTTTTCCTTCCCTTGCTCATTTCTTTTGAGCGGGTTTTGTCAATAGCCAAATTTCGGGTGAGATTGAGCATCCACGTGAACAATCTTCCTTTTACGATATCGTAAGTATCAATTTTATCCCAGATTTTTAAAAAGGCATCGTGTAAGACCTCCTGAGCAATGTCTTCGTTCCTGACCACGCGCAAGACCACACTGTATAAAGCACCCGAATAATGATGGTATAAATAATCCATTGAGGATTGAGTTTTACTTCTCAATCCTGCGATTAACTCGCTTTCAGAAATAGGGATGCGAGTAGCGATGGTTAGTGGGTCAGAGCCTAAAACTTACAGATGGATAACTTCACCATAGGCAGCAGCAGCAGCCTCCATGATCGCTTCACTCATTGTAGGGTGAGGATGAACCGATTTAATGATTTCGTGACCTGTAGTTTCAAGTTTTCTGGCCACAACTACTTCGGCTATCATCTCAGTTACATTTGCACCGATAAAGTGCGCACCAAGCCATTCGCCATATTTAGCATCAAAAATTACTTTTACAAAACCGTCTGGTGCACCAGCAGCCTTCGCCTTGCCCGAAGCCGTAAAAGGAAACTTGCCGACTTTAATTTGATAGCCTGCTTTCTTGGCAGCTTCTTCTGTATAACCCACCGAGGCAATCTCCGGGGAGCAATACGTACATCCCGGAAGGTTGTTGTAATTCAACGGTTCAGGATTTTGACCTGAAATTTTTTCAACACACAGAATCCCTTCCGCAGAGGCAACGTGAGCCAAAGCTGGGCCTGAAGTGATGTCGCCAATAGCATAAACACCGGGTACGTTAGTCTTATAAAATTGATCCACAACCACTTTTCCTTTTTCTGTTTTCACACCAACTTCCTCCAACCCAATATTTTCAAGATTGGTCGCAACCCCCACAGCTGAAAGCACCACATCCGAATCAATTTTAATTTCGCCTGTTGGCGTTTTAACGGTGGCCACGCAGCCCTTCCCTTCGGTATCAACAGCCGTTACTTCCGAATTGGTATAAATGGTGATCCCCGATTTTTTGAATGACTTATCCAATTGTTTGGAAACTTCTTCATCCTCCACCGGTACAATGCGCGGAAGAAACTCTACAATGGTAACTTCTGTACCCACCGTATTGTAGAAATAGGCAAACTCTACCCCAATGGCTCCAGAACCTACCACCAACAATTTTTTCGGTCTTTCAGGCATTACCATTGCCTCCCGATAGCCAATTATTTTTTTTCCATCAATCTTCAAGGCCGGCAATTCACGCGATCGGGCGCCAGTAGCTAGAATGATATGCTTCGCATCATAATCCACTTTTTTCCCTGAAGCATCAGTTACTTCTACTTTGCTTCCTTTTTTCAGTTTGCCATGACCCGCTAAATGGTCTATTTTGTTCTTCTTAAACAAAAACTGAATGCCTTTGCTCATACCGTTTGCCACATCTCTGCTTCGTTTTACGACCCCTGCAAAATCAACCGAAGCCTCCTTCACGTCAATACCATAATCTTTAGCATGGTGAATGTATTCAAATACATTGGCACTTTTAAGCAATGCTTTAGTAGGGATGCAACCCCAATTAAGACAGATGCCTCCGAGTTCGGCTTTTTCCACTACGCCAACCTTCATCCCCAACTGTGATGCGCGAATTGCCGCCACGTAGCCTCCTGGGCCTGAACCAATAACAATTAAATCGTATGATGCCATAAAATTTGTATTTTAAAAACGAGGGCAAATTAACCTAAAAAATGATGCGGAAAAAAGATTAGTTTTGAGGCGGTTTTTTAGACTTAATTATGAAAGCTAAAGATTCGATATTTCTATTTTTAGGAAGCCTTTCAGTAATCGTTGGAACCTTTTTAAACCTAACGAATAAGCCAGGCGGAAATTTTATGAGCGGATTAGCAACCGGATTAATGATTCCAATAGCAACCACTATTTTATTTTCACTAATAAAAAAGAAAAATAATAATATTTCTAACTCACAATTCTAAAAATATTCTATTCAATCGTAAAAAGAAAAATGAAATTATTACAAAATAAAACTGCGCTTGTAACAGGAGCATCCAAAGGAATAGGTAGAAGCATCGCAATCAAATTTGCCGAACAGGGAGCCAATGTTGCCTTCACCTATCTATCAAGTGTTGAACAAGGTCAAGCGCTGGAAGCCGAATTGGCTTTGAAGGGTGTAAAAGCCAAAGGTTATCGATCGGATGCATCTGAATTTGCCCAGGCCGATAAGTTGATCAATGATGTGATTACTGAATTTGGCTCTTTAGAAATTTTGGTAAACAACGCTGGCATTACCATGGATAATTTGCTGCTGCGTATGACGGAAGAAGCGTGGGATAAAATTATCAACGTAAATTTAAAATCGTGTTTCAATACCGTGAAAGCTGCAACCAAGCCAATGATAAAACAAAAAGGTGGCTCCATCATCAACATGACTTCAGTAGTGGGCTTGAAAGGAAACGCAGGCCAAGCCAACTATGCGGCATCCAAGGCAGGGGTTATTGGCTTTACAAAGTCAGTGGCATTAGAATTAGGATCTCGTGGCATTCGCTGTAACGCAATCGCACCTGGCTTCATTGAAACGGAAATGACCGGCAAACTCGATGAAAAAGTAGTACAAAGCTGGCGTGATGCCATCCCGCTGAAACGTGGTGGAAGCCCTGAAGATGTTGCTGACGCCTGCGTTTTTCTAGGATCAGAAATGGCGAGTTACATTACAGGACAAGTCCTTCAGGTAGATGGTGGTATGCTAACCTAGCCAATATTAATGAAAGCAAGCTTATTCCTGCTTTCGCTACTCGGCCTTGTGGGCCGAGGTCTCTGTCAACATCATGTGGCGGATAGTTTGAGAGAACGGATTAGCGTATATGGTAAAGAGGACACGGTTCGCGTGAACCTTTTTATTCAACTTTCGTCAGAAGAAACATATGACCATCCTACTTTAGCAGGCCATTATGCAATAGAAGCTAAATCTTTAGCCGAAAAATTAAATTATCCAGCGGGTATCGCACTCGGATATCGGTTTATGGGGGCCGCATTTTGGTCACAGGCGAACCATTCATCAGCATTGGCCAATTTTTTAAAGGGGTTAAAGATTGCGGACTCCATTCCCATACCACAAGTGCAGGCTGATCTAACTGGCAATTTAGGAATGGTGTATAGCGACCTTGGTGACTATCGCAAGGCGCTAATGTATTATCGACTTTCATTGAAGAAACAAGTCGAACTTGGAAATGTCCTCCGCCAAGCCGTAATGCATATTAATATTGGAAATGGATTTTATCACCTGAATCAATTCGATAGTGCACTCGCCTTCTACCAAAAAGGCCTAACCATGATGGCACCCTTCATAAAAACTTCAAGATCGCTTATTGACTTAGGTACGATTGGCGTTGGTGATGCCTATGCTGGCCTCGGCAATTTTGAAGAAGCCTTGAAATACTACAGGAAGGCAAAAACATCAAGCGACACAACCCGGCACAATCGTGGGAGAGCTCACTCGCGGATTTCACTTGCTAATTTGTACATTAAGATGCGTCAATACCAAAAAGCGGAAAAGGAACTTCTTGAATGCTTAGCAATCACTAAATCGGTAAACCTAAAAACCTACGTTCGCGACAGCTATGAGCTCCTTGCAAACGTAACTGCGCTGCAAAATAGGCAAGCGCAATCCTATCAATATTTTAAATTGTATGCTGCTTACAAAGACAGCATTCAAAACTTAGCCGAAACTTCAAAAATTGCCTCCCTCCAGCTTGACTACGAAATTCAACGAAAGCAAATAGAAATCAATAATCTAAAAAAAGATGCCGCGCTAAGTGCAAAAGAATTAAAACTCAAGAATACAATTTTACTCTCCGTAGTAATTGGGACTTTGTTAGTAATGCTTTTACTTTTTATTACCATCAAAAATTTTCGGAATCAAAAAACCTTAAATGATTTACTTCACACACAAAACCTTGAGATCCTAAACCAAAAAGCAGAACTGGCAAAACAGCAAGACGAAGTGGTCTATCAACGGGATATTTTAGAGGAAAAGAATCGAAATATCGAATTGTTAAATAAGCAAGTAATTGAAAGTAATCAAAATCTTGAAAAGACAGTTTCAGAACGAACCGCTGCGCTGAAACAGCAAAACAGTCAACTGGAAAAATATGCGTTTATAAATGCGCACAAATTACGAGCTCCTGTCGCCACTATTATGGGCTTAATTAATCTCTTGCAAAAGGAGGTTTCGCCCCACGAGCAAAAGGAAATAATTCAATATTTAAAAAAGTCTTCTAATAATTTGGATCAAGTTGTGCGCAGCATTAGTGATACCCTGCACAAAGGGATCGATCCTAAGAGTAATTCATAGCCTAACCAATTCTGAATTTTAGCTGTATTTGCCCGCAAACGATATTTTAAAATATAGGGTAAAGTTGTAAGTTTATGAGGCTTTAATCCCATGAATCCTGCGAAATCTATTGAAGATCAGACTGGTCAGTTGACTTCCAAGCTAAAGTCAGCTTATGACTTGCGCATCACTGATTTAAAGCAAAGCATTATTCTCACCCAGGAACTCTTAGAGCTGTTCAATGAAGAAGGTTATCATCATTTAGCGGCCACAGCAAAAAATCATTTAGGCCTTTTTTACCTTATCCAGGGGGAATTTGATATCGCTACTAAATTCTCAAATGAGGCTCTTCAATACTTTCAGGACAGTAATGACAGGCAAGGGATAGCCGATGCCAAATATAACATCGGCAGCATTTATTACCGCACCAACAAATACCATCAGGCGCTTCTTTTGCTGGCCGATTGTCTTAAAGCCTACCGTGAGTTAAAGGATTATTACAATCAGGCCCGCACGTTAAAAAGCATGGGCACGATCTATGAGTATTTTAGTGATTATGATAATGCCACTGAGGCGTATGAAAAGTCCATTGAGGCGTGCCGGATTATTGGCGAATTGGGGTTAGAATCCAATGCGTTGAATCCACTCTCGGCTATTTACTTCAACCAAGGCAAACATAGGCTTGCGATAGAGACCATTGAGCGCAGTATTGCGTTGAAAAATGAAACAGGCGACATTCGAGGACTTGCTTTTGCCTTGTACGGACGCGGGAAGCTTTTTGTCAAACTCTGTGATTTTCAAAAAGCGGTTCCGGATTTTGAAGAGACCATTCGGATTTTGCAAGATGCCGGTGATAAACTCGGGCTAAGCATGGCTTACAATAAACTAGGTCTTGCCAACATGGAATTGGGAAATACACAAAGAGCGAGAAGTAATTTCAACCTAGCACTTCAACTTGCAGAGCGGCACCACATCGAATTTATTCTTTTCAAGGTTTATTATAATTTATATTTATTAGCGAAAAAGGAGAACGATCCGGTAAAAGCGATTGATTTTCTTGAACTGCATTTGGCTCACAAAGAAAGGGTCATCAATCAAGAAAGCTACAACGTAATCAAAAGTTACCAGGCCGTGAGCCGAATCGAAACCTTAGAGCGGGAAGCCATCTTACAAAAAGAAAAAAACCAAATTATCGAAAACAAAAATGACGAGCTTGATTCGTTTTTCTATCGTGTATCCCATGACCTAAAAGGTCCGATTGCATCCCTTCAAGGACTTCATAATTTGGTGAAATTGGATGTGAAAGACCCAACTGCATTACGCTATTTCGAGATGCACCATTCACAGGTAAACCGAATAGCCAAAATTGTGATGAGTCTTATTGATCTCACTCAAATGAAGCATCTCGAAACCAATAAAGTAAAAATCGATTTTTCATCTATCATTGACGAATGTATTGACTCTTACAATTACCTTGAGAATTTTAGGAAAATAAAATTTACCAAAGAAATCAACAGCGTAGAATTTTATTCAGAATGGGCAATCATCAACACAATTTTGCAAAACCTGATTGAAAATGCAATCAAGTACGCTGGCTCTTTCGAGCCGTTTGTTAGAATTGCGATTGAGCAAAAAACAGATCACATTCAAATTCATGTATCCGACAATGGGCAGGGGATTGATGATATTCACCAAGTGAAAATATTTAATATGTTTTACCGAGCCAGTGAACGGGCAAAAGGGTCAGGCCTCGGGCTCTATATACTTAAGCGTGCGGTAGAAAGGCTCAACGGCACAATCGAATTGAAAAGCAAATTAAACGAAGGTTCATCTTTTGTCGTAACCCTTCCCTCTGAAACTGATATTCATACGGCAACGAAATGAACGAGAGGACTGTATTCTTCCTCTTTTAGAAGTTACTTCATTGACCAACCTACATTTTACTACGCTGAATTTCACAACACAACCTCTACCCCTTGGGCTCTTTGCTTTGTTAAGAAACTATCTTACCAAACAGTCGTGAGCAATTTTTTTATAGATTTTTTTTACAACTATTTGGAAACTCTACCAAATCACTATACGTTTGTGTTTACATAGTCGGTAAGGCAATCTTGCCAACCGATTTATAAAGAAGCGCTGAGAGACAGGCTCGTAGAAGCGCTAGCAACCCCTTCTCCATTGAGAAAAAAGGTGCTAAATCCTGCCCTAAAGAAGGTCTTTAGGGAACTATAAACCGGTATGTAAAATGAAAAAAACATTCAGCACATCCATCCGAAAAAGCGCTAGAAGCTTTTTTAATTCTCTAATACAGATTCCAAAGCCTTTCAACATGCACGATTGCATGTGCTGTAAAGGCTGTTGCTGTTGATCGAATAAATACTTCCAGCAACAAACTAGCTTAGGGTCTGCCCCACGTGACAGGTAAGGCTACAGCTATGTAAGCATCAAAAAAATTCAAATTAATAAACTCATTACTCATTTAATCTTTAAAATCATGTCTACATTACACTTTGAAACACTTCAACTTCATGCGGGGCAAGAAGTTGACCCTACCACGGGTTCACGTGCAGTACCCATTTACCAAACCACTTCTTACGTTTTCAAAAATTCTGAGCACGGAGCTAACCTCTTTGCATTAAAAGAATTTGGCAATATCTATACCCGTATCATGAATCCCACCTCGGATGTCTTTGAAAAACGAATTGCCGCTTTGGAAGGTGGGGTTGCCGCTTTAGCAGTTGCCTCCGGACAGGCCGCGCAATTCATCGCACTCAATAACATTTTGCAAGCCGGTGATAATTTTGTCTCCACCTCATTTTTATATGGTGGCACCTACAATCAATTCAAGGTGGCCTTTAAAAGATTAGGTGTTGAGGTGCGGTTTGCTGAAGGCGATAGCGCTGCCTCATTCGAAAAGCACATCGATAAAAACACAAAAGCTCTTTATCTGGAAACCATTGGCAACCCAGGATTTAACATCCCCGATTTTGAAGCCATCGCTACGATTGCGAAAAGACATGACCTCCCTTTAATTGTTGACAATACCTTTGGTGCTGCGGGATATTTGTTCCGTCCCCTTGAACACGGTGCTCATGTGGTAGTGGAATCTGCCACAAAGTGGATTGGTGGTCACGGCACTTCTATAGGTGGAGTAATTGTAGATGGCGGTAATTATAATTGGGGCAACGGAAAGTTTCCTCAATTTATCGAGCCCAGCGAAGGCTATCATGGATTGAAATTCTGGGAGGTGTTTGGAGAAGGAAATCCTTTGGGCTTGCCCAACATTGCATTCATCATACGTGCCCGGGTAGAAGGCTTACGCGACTTCGGCCCTGCGATTAGTCCATTTAACTCTTTCTTATTAATTCAAGGACTGGAAACTTTATCGCTAAGAGTACAACGCTCGGTCGACAATGCTTTTGCACTGGCGCAATGGCTGGAGCAACATCCACACGTTGAGACGGTGAACTATCCTGGATTGGCCACAAGTACTTACCATAAGTTGGCCAAAAAATATTTGAAAAATGGTTTTGGAGCGGTGTTGTCATTTACCGTTAAAGGAACGAAAGAGAACACCACCGCATTAGTTGATAATTTAAAATTGGTGAGCCACCTGGCGAATGTTGGTGACGCTAAAACGCTGATCATTCAACCTTCAGCTACCACGCACCAACAACTTAGCGATGAGGAACAGATTACCTCAGGTGTGTTGCCTACTTTGCTACGCATTTCAGCCGGCATCGAGCATATCGAGGATATTAAGGCTGACCTTGCCCAGGCATTTGATAAAGCCTTTAAAAAGGAATTGGCAAAGTGAGCAAAGCAGATCACATCTTTCGCCACGATCAGATTTTTGATTTGGAAGCCGGGGGAAACCTCCCTGGCTTTCAACTCAAGTACACTACCTTAGGTCAGCTCAACCCCGAAAAAAATAATGTGATTTGGGTTTGTCATGCCCTTACGGGAAGTTCTGATTTTACCGATTGGTGGAAAGGTCTATTTGTTGAGGATGGCCCCTATAATCCACGCGACTATTTTATTATTTGTGCGAATGTCTTGGGCGGCTGCTATGGATCAACAGGCCCATTGGCAATCAATTCAAAAACAGGGAAAAGTTATTTTCATGAGTTCCCTCTCCTAACAGTTCGGGACATCATTCAGTCACTGGATTTGCTGCGCCTCCACTTAGGGTTGAAAAAGATTCACACACTTATTGGAGCCTCGCTCGGTGGACAGCAAGTATTGGAGTGGGCTATTCTCCAGCCCGAAGTTTTCCGAAATATCGTGGTGGTAGCATCCAATGCACAACACTCACCTTGGGGCATTGCTTTTAACGAATCTCAACGCATGGCCATTGCTGCCGATAACACGTGGGCAGAGGATGACGCTAGGGCAGGTAGCGAAGGGATGAAAGCGGCCCGTGCCATTGGCATGATTTCGTATCGCGCCTATAAAGGTTATGGGCAATCGCAAGCGGAGCATACGACCGATAAGCTCGATGACTTTCGAGCCGCTTCCTATCAACGCTATCAGGGGCAGAAATTAGCCAATCGCTTCAATGCGTTTACCTATTGGATTTTATCTAAGGTGATGGACAGCCACCATGTTGGCCGAGGGAGAAAAAGTATTGAAGCCGCATTAAAAAGCATTAAAGCAAAAACCCTGGTGATCGGCATCGAAAGCGACATATTGTTTCCAATTACTGAACAAAAATTCTTGGCCGACAACATTCCCCATGCACAATTAAAATTAATTGATTCGCTGTTTGGCCACGATGGCTTTCTGGTAGAAACCGACCAATTCAATAAAATTTTAATGCAGTTCAACGATCAACAAAAACCAATAGCAACGGTCTGAAAATCCCTTGTAAAATTAATTCTTATGGTAATCAATAATTCTAAAATTTACAATCCTACTCAACACAAACATTTGAAGTTAGGGCTTTTTGGTTTCGGCTGTGTAGGGCAAGGGCTGTACCATGTGCTTAATGAAACACACGGCATAAAAGCTGAGATTAAAAAAATATGCGTGAAGAGCAAAGAAAAACAGCGCATTCTTGATAGTGCCCAATTCACATTTGATAAAAACGAAATCCTTCTTGATGAGGAAATTAATGTAGTGGTAGAACTAATTGACGATGCAAAAGCTGCTTTTGAAATTGTGAAAACTGCCTTGCAAAATGGCAAGCACGTGGTGACCGCAAACAAACGGATGATTGCAGAAAACCTGGAAGAAATTTATCACCTGCAACAACAATACAACCGATCCGTATTGTATGAAGGCGCAGTTTGCGGCAGTATTCCTATTTTACGTAATCTCGAAGAGTACTACGATAATGATTTAATCACCAGTATCGAAGGTATTTTCAACGGGAGCACCAACTACATTCTCACCAAAGTTTTTGAAGAAAAGAAAAGCTACACCGAGGCATTAAAAGGGGCGCAGGATTTAGGTTTTGCAGAAAGTGATCCGTCTCTAGACGTGGAAGCATTTGATCCAAAATTTAAGCTGACTATTGCTATTGCCCATACGTTCGGGGTATTCTTAAAACCGGAAGAGATCATCAATATCGGAATTCAAAAAATTTCACCTGTTGATTTAAAGTATGCTCGAGAAAATAACCTGACGATCAAATTGATCGCCCGTGCCTACAAACAAAAAGGAAGAATCTTTGGCTTCGTGGCTCCTCAATTTATTCCCCTTGACCACATGCTTGCGGGTGTGCGCAACGAATATAATGCGGTGCTGGTGGAAGGAGCATTCGCAGAAAAGCAGGTATTTATCGGCAAAGGTGCAGGGGGGTATCCCACAGGCTCTGCTGTGCTCTCTGATATTTCTGCGCTTGCCTACGATTATCGTTATGAATACAAGAAGTTTGCCCAAAGGGAAGGCCTTCCTTTTTCCAATGAAGCACTTGTAGATGTGGTCGTCAGTTTTCCGCTAGGAACGCTCATTACACCTAAAGACTTTGAAATTTTTAAAGGAGGCTATCAAGGCAAAGATTATCAATACATGACGGGCTCAGTGAAAATAATAAAGCTGAAAGCATTAAGTGACTTGAACAATGTGAGTTTGATCCTCGCACCGGAATTGAATTTAGCCGTTATTGATAGCGACAAAAAGGAATTGCTATACGCATAGTGCTGGTAGTGAAATTTCTCGCTATCAACTAACTCCATTTTTCACTATTTTTACTTTATGGATTTAAACGAGTTAATGTTGACTATCGTCCCTGTATTGAAAAAGCATAAAGTGACTAAGGCAGGTATATTTGGCTCATACGCAAAAAATAAAGCCACCGCTCAAAGTGACCTTGATTTGCTCGTTGAACTAACCTATCCCATGAGTTCGATTGATTTTTCTGGACTAAAGATTGAATTGGAAGATTTGGTAGGCAAATCCGTTGACTTGGTTGAATACAAAGCGATAAAGCCGATTATCAAAGACAATATCCTTAAAAGCGAAGTAAGGATTTATGGCTGACTACCGATCCGCTCTTCTTTATCTTACTGACATACTGGAGTCAATCGAAAAAATCCAAGCTTATGTTTAACGGTTTCGATGCTACCGACTTCTATGCAAACTCAGAAAAACAAGATGCTGTTATCAGAAGAATAGAAATCATTGGTGAGGCAACGGGAAAAATCTCAATTGAAATCCGTCAAAAATATCCTGAAGTTCCTTGGAAGCAAATTATTGGCATTAGAAACATTGCCATTCATCATTATTTTGGTGTGTCGCCAGAACTAATCTGGCAAGTTGCCAACAAAGATATTATTGAATTGAAGCTTGTTATACAAGAAGCAATCAAAGATATAGTGCAATAATAGGCTCATGACCTTTCGCATCTACTCTTTTTTGTACCTTGGGGGATAGTTTCTAATGGCCGACATCATCCAACTTCTTCCCGACTCAATAGCTAACCAGATTGCCGCTGGGGAAGTGGTGCAGCGGCCTGCTTCAGCCGTAAAAGAGTTGATCGAAAACGCCATTGACGCAGGGGCAACCTCCATCAAATTAATCATTAAAGAATCGGGGAAAGTACTCATTCAGGTGATAGACAATGGCCAGGGCATGAGTGAAACGGATGCCCGTATGAGTTTAGAGCGGCACGCTACTTCCAAGATCCGCACGGCCGATGATTTATTCCGGCTTCGCACCATGGGCTTTCGTGGCGAAGCGCTTGCCTCTATTGCGGCCGTATCGCAGATGGAAATGAAAACAAGACTTCCAACCGAGGAACTTGGAACATTGCTTCTAATTGAAGGGTCGGAAGTAAAAAAGCAGGAACCTGTGGCTTGCGAAAAAGGAACCAGCATCAGCATTAAAAATTTATTTTATAATATCCCTGCCCGAAGAAATTTTTTAAAATCAAATGGTGTAGAGATGAGCCACATTACAGAGGAGTTTCAACGCCTCGCCTTGGCGCACCCCTCCATTTCTTTTGCGTTGCTGCAAAGCGATGAATTGCTTTATGATCTGCCCGCAGGCAAACTAAGCCAGCGCATTGTGAATTTGTTTGGCAAGAATTACCAAACGCAACTGGCGCCTATTCAAGAAGAAACATCCTTGCTAAAGATTACCGGCTACATTGGCCGGCCCGATCTCGCCAAAAGGAAAAGAGGGGAGCAATTTATTTTTGTCAATCAACGCTTCATCCGCAATAATTACCTGGCCTATGCCGTCTCCAATGCGTACGAAGGTTTATTACAAGAAAACAGTTTTCCTTTTTACACGCTCTTCATCGACATTGATCCGAAACATATTGACGTGAACGTGCATCCCACCAAAACCGAAATCAAATTTGATGACGAGCGGGCGGTCTATGGCGTGGTGTGGAGCGCGGTGAAACAGGCGCTTGGCTCCCACAACCTCGCCCCTGCCATCGATTTTGCTGCCGATGTAAACCTGATGGGCAAACTTAACAGTCAGCCACTTTCGCGCGAACAATATTATGACGAGCAGTTCAGCAACTCCTTGCAACGGTCGAACTTGCAGAATTGGGAAAAAATGTTCGAACAAGAGGCCCCTAGCTCCCGGCTATTCGACAAAAAAATAGTAGAACCCAATACCACACTGCGCTTTGAAAGTGCTATGAACCAAAAGGAAACTCCCATTGGTGAGAACAACGAGAAAGGGATATTTCAATTTCAACAAAGGTACATTGTCCGCGCTGCCCGCAGCGGAGTTATCTTTATCGATCAACAAGCCGCGCATGAGCGAATCCTTTTTGAAAGGTATTTGCTGCACTTAAAGGGCGTTCCAGGCAACAGCCAACAAAGTTTGTTCCCTCAAACGCTGGTGCTGAGTGCACCCGATTTTGCGCTCACCCTGGAAATGGAAAAAGAAATCTATGCGCTTGGCTTTCGCTTTGAAGTATTCGGGAAAAACACGCTGTTGGTGTCAGGAACACCTACTGAGATTGCTGGAAGCGAAAAAGAGTTATTTGAAGGGTTAATCGAACAATTTAAAAAAAATCAATCGGTGCTTCAATTGCCCCTCCGTGAAAACCTGGCCCTCGCGTTAGCCAAGCGTGCTTCCATCAAAGCCGGGCAAAAACTCTCACTCGAAGAGATGGAATCATTGGCAAGCCGATTGTTTTCATGCCCCAATCCAAATTATTCTCCCGAAGGAAACCAAACCTTTTTTATTTTTGACTCGTCTAAGATTGATACTCATTTTACCCGATAATGATCCATTATGTTTAACGTCACCCCTCTTGTTCGCACACTCATCATCATCAACGTTGCTATCTTTCTGCTCCAGAATGTGGCGGAGCAGTTCACCGTCTATCTTTCACTTTGGCCTATTGGATCGCCTTATTTTCAGCCTTACCAATTTTTTACTTATATGTTTGCCCATGGAGGATTTGGACATATCTTTTTCAATATGTTTGCTTTCGTGTCCTTTGCCCCTATTTTAGAGCAGTATTGGGGCGAAAAGAAATTTTTGTTTTTTTATCTGGCAACGGGCATTGGCGCGGGCGTAATTTACGGTGTAGTTAACTATTTCTTTTTTCCCGGCCATGGTGGACCGATGCTTGGGGCTTCGGGGGCACTTTACGGAATCTTGATGGCATTTGGAATGGTATTTCCCGATATGGAGTTGATGTTGCTATTTCCACCAATCCCGATAAAAGCAAAGTATATGGTATTTTTAATGGGCGGCATTACCTTCCTGATGGATCGGACAGGTACCGTGGCACACCTTGCCCACTTTGGTGGTGCATTAGTTGCATTTGTAATTATTAGTTACTGGAAAAGCCAAAACCGTGGCCGTTATTAATGTGCATTAGTCTATTTGGGGATGTTCTATTATTTTTATTTAGGGAATATAACTTATCAAGAGTAAAACCTGTTTAACTGACTGTGCTAGAAGAATTTAAAAATGCATTTCATCGGCCCAACAATGGCCATATCCAGTTGATTATAATCAACGTGGTGGTTTTTGTTGTCCTGTCCGTTCTTCACGTATTTTCAGAATGGTTCGGCTTTCAAGATGTGTTTTATTTGATCCACAAGAATTTTGCAATTCCGGATATGTTTAGTGAATTCATTAAACGCCCCTGGACGCTGATCACCTATTTTTTTACCCATGACCTTAGTCAGTTGATGCATATCCTCTTTAATATGCTGATCTTTTATTGGTTTGGAAAGTTGTTTGTAGAGTACCTCGGAAGTGATAAATTGATTGCGCTCTACGTGCTCGGTGGTATTGCCGGAGCCCTAATTTATCTTGGCGCCTATAATTTAATACCCAATCCTCCTGAATTTATTGTGAAATCATCAGGTGGGGGAATGGTAGGTGCTTCAGGTGCAATATTTGCCGTAATGGTTGGTGTGGCTACACTTTTGCCGGATTATTCCTTTAACCTTCTATTCATTGGTCCTGTCAAAATAAAATACATTGCAGGCTTTTATATTTTAGTTTCATTTATTGGCACCACGGGATCAAATGCCGGTGGCAACATCGCGCACCTTGGTGGTGCCTTGATGGGCTTTATCTACGTGCGACAATTGCAAGCGGCCGTGAACTGGGGCAGTTGGATTACAGCAATATTGGATTGGGTTAAGAACCTGTTTAAGCCACAGGCCAAAGTAAAAGTGACCTATCGAAAAACAGAAAAATCCAAAACATCATCATCGTCTTCTAAAGCCTCTCAAGAGGAGATTGATATAATCCTAGATAAAATCTCTGACCGCGGCTATGAAAGCCTCAGTAAAGATGAAAAAGAAAAGCTGTTCAATGCCAGTAAGAAGTAGTTCAAGGTTCAAGATTCAAGATTCAAAATTTTAAATTTTAATGAATCCTACGAATTATAAATAAGAGAACAATCTTGAATATTAATTTTGAATTTTGAATGTTATGGAATTAATTGACCTGAGTCATTCGATTGAGAACGGCATGATCACCTACAAAGGATTGCCCGCCCCGCTCATCTGCGATTACTTAAGCCGGGAAGAATCTAAAACGAAATACGCCCCCGGCACTGAATTTCAAATCGGGAAAATTGAAATGGTGGCCAACACCGGTACTTACCTCGATTGCCCTTTCCACCGCTATACCGATGGCAAAGACCTTTCACAAATTCAGTTGGAAAAATTAGCAGAGCTGGATGGCATTTTAATTGACGCAGTGGACACACTGTCCATTGGAAAGGATTTGTTTGAAGGAAAAGACCTAATCGGAAAAGCGGTGCTAGTCCACACCGGATGGAGTAAACATTGGCGTACGGATAATTACTTTGAAAACCATCCGTTCTTAACAGGCGAAGCGGTCGACTATTTAGTTTCACAAAATGTAAAATTAGTAGGCATCGACAGTCACAACATTGACGATACGCGCACCAACTCTCGTCCAGTGCATTCGGCATTGTTAAAAAATGAAATCCTAATTGTAGAACACATGACAAACCTGAGCAAGCTCAAGGGCAAACGATTTGTTTTCAATGCCGTGCCGCCAAAGTTTGTAGGCATGGGCACATTCCCGGTGAGAGCTTATGCGAAAATTGATTAGGGAGATCTCCCGATAGACTTCGGGCACCCGTAACAAAATATTTTTTTTATGACCCTGGAAGACGCGACACAACAACTTTGGGAAGCTTCTGAAAACAAAAAGAGTTGTCGGCTTCTCTTGCAGGGCGAACCGCTAACCCGTACCGTTTGTCCGTATGGAATCTGTACGACAACAAAAAATCAAATTGTATTAGTCTGTTGGCAAACGATTGGTTTTACCAAAGCCGGAGGCAAAGAAGGGTATCGCAACCTTGTACTTTCCGACATCATCGAAATAGAAACCCTTGAGCCGCACTTCCAAAAACGAAAAGACTTCAACCCTGATGACGGCCAATACAAAGAATGGGTTTATCATATTTAATTACTGGCATCCGCCTAATTTAAAAAACTGTTTAAAAAATGGTTTCATCTTAAAATTACGGGGATTTTTCGGGACTTTCAAAAACACCCCCCTTTGTAGCGGCAAACATATCCATCTGAATTTTAGTGAGGTCACGTTGCGAGGCCGATAATTTATTGCGCATCGATAGCAGGGAAACAAAACAGATGTAGGAGCCTAAATTGTTTGAAGCCATGCTGACCATGGTCATAAACTGTTCGCATTCTTTCACCTGTTTATGGATAATGGTAAACAGAAGGTGTGCTATCAGGGCAATCCACAATTGGGTTTTGATCCCCTCTGAGCTGTCCGAGTAAAAATAGCTGAGCTCAAAATTTTGTTTGAGGCGTTTGAACAATACTTCCATGCCCCAACGGTTTTTGTAAAGAGAAGTGATGGTAGTGGGCTGATACAAAAACATATTGCATAAAAACTTTAACACATGCCCTGTCAGTGGGTCTTTGTAGGTGATCAGGCGCGCTTTAAAGCATTGGTTACGGCCTGGGAGTTTGAGCTGGATAGTTTCGTCCCTGATAACACCACCCCCGGCAAATTCTTCGATATCATTAACCTTGGACTCCACTACATCATACACTGCATTATCATTAAGGCGCGTAACAAAATAGATCCCCTGTTGTGTCCATTGATCAAAAACCGAGAAGTTCACATAGCCTTTGTCAAAAACATAAATCGTGCCGGGAGACGGGGCAAGCTGTCCGAGGAAATTCTTATCGTTACAGCTTCCCTCGGTTATGGTGATCAAATCAGGCACAAAACCTGACAGGGGCATTTGCGCCTGCACTTTGAGGCCGCCTTTACGCTTCCCGTTCATGGGGTTGCGTCCCACCCCTTTGAAAACATCCACAAACAAGGTGATCGTAGTGGCATCGAAGAGTTTTACGTGGGCCGCGTCAACCTCTCCATTGATAGGCAGGGAAAAACAGCTGTCCGACAGATAAGTCTTGTACTGCTTGTAAAGCAGGCCATAGAGTTCCCCAAAAACGTCACTGTTGCGCTTGATGTTGGCATCACTGAGGGTGCTGGGCGGAGGGAGCTTATCAATACCAATGTAGAGGAGTTTGTTATCTAAAAAAAGCAAACTCTTGCACAACCCTTGAAGGGAATGGCAGCGGGTTATCACGCCATATAAAATAAAGGCCAACTGCTTGCGCGTGGTCATCGTCTTGTAATAGTGATCGGATTTGTGCAGCGAAACGGCCTGATCGATCAAATGATCGGGGATGAAAGAAAACAGTTGGCATAAAATGGGTTGACCTGATAATTTGATATTTTTGTTCATGATGTTTTGGCTTCGTAACTTAAACATCATAAAAA
>DAHVFH010000217.1 GCA_027317105.1 Cytophagales bacterium | reverse complement strand
CGATTATACTGTGTAATTCATCAGATTTCTCTTGAATTTTTATTGGACTATTTGTCGACATGAAAGCATTCTCTTGGGTGGCAATGTCATTGAAAGCCTTGAATTCGTAGTCATTCCCGTGGTTGTCCAATAAGCCCTTGCATTCATCTTTTGTTTCGAAGTAATGCTCTTTTGCTTTTTGCAATCTTTTGTTTTTTGTAGCGCTGTCTATCTCCTGAGCAATTTTCCGTTTTTTATCTTCTAATTGGTATCGCTTGTCAGTGACATCATCAGTTGTTAGGTTTTCAGTTTCCTCAGAAACCAATTCCATTTCTTGTTTCAATTTATTCAGAATACCAGCCACCTCGTAATCCTCTTTACTTGTTGCTTGTTCAATTTCTTCTTCAAGCTTTTCAGAGAGGTCACCTACTTGTTCTTTTAGTAAGTGAATATTTGTTTCCCTTGATTTTGGGTTGAAAACATTTTTAAAATCTTGGTCTGACATATTGAGGTAAGCAGAAACAGATAAATCCCTGCTCTCAGACATTGAAATTGTGATTTCTATATCCGAACCTTTCGCAATATCTCTTGAGAGTTGTTTACCAGTAATCTCTATTATGCCGACTGGTTTATTTGCTTCAGGAAGCGAGTTTTGAGAACCTTCGTACACATTTATCCAAAGGCGGTCACTCTCGTTACCTTTTATTATCGTTTTATTTAAAGGAAATGTTAGAGTCTTTTTTGTCGGGAGCACTGTGTTCCTCTGGAAAACAAGAGCTAATCTAGTTGAGCCTGGATTGTCATAGTCATCAACCTCTAAACAAATATCTTCTGGCAATGGCTGACCGCTTATTCCAAAGCCACTGTTGATTCCAATAGGTTCTATATCAGTTTCTACAACATTATTTTGACCATCGTAAATAGTTAGCGTAAAGAAATTGAATGCATTTTCAACCAATGGCAAATCTTCATTTATTCTCTCTGCTAGTTTTTTAAGACCAGTATCAAATCCTCCGTCTTGCCTAGTTATTTTATAGAATAGACCATCCGTTTGTCCGACTATTCTTGCCGCAAAAAGTTCTTCTTTTTCTCTTGAAGCTTTATTGTATGAAGCCTTTATAGAAATGGAACTTAACTTATTCGATTTATCACTTTTTGATAGCTCTTTTTGTTTTGTTGCTGCATAATAAGCCGCGCCAATTGCAACTGCTGTTGTTGGGTCTATCTCACAATTTACTGGAAGCTGTAAGACTTCTTCGACACGTTGACGTACATAAGGTATGTAGGTGGAACCGCCAACCATCAATGCAAATTGAAGGTCATTAGCTTTTAGAGAGTTCCTTGTTAATATGGTTTTAATCATATTAATAGTGTTATCAACGGAATCACGAATCAATTCATTAAACTCTGAACGTGTAATCGTTATTTCCAAATCAACTTCACTGTCTTCATCGTCATTAAATCCATCTACAACAATCTCAGAAGATGATTTAGCCGAAAGAATTATTTTTGCTTCCTCAGCCCTTCTAAGCAGGACGTAATATTTTGCATTATGCTTCCCTGAAGCACTTTTCATTTCTTCCTCCAAATTTTCAAAAGAGTGCTTCTCAGCTACTTTTGGTATAATTAATTTTTCGACAATCAAATTGTCAAAGTCTGCACCTCCAAGAAAATTGTCTCCCTCATGGTCAACTACCTTCATCTCGCCATCCTTGATTTTAATTAGGGCAACATCAAAAGTTCCCCCTCCTAAATCATACACCAGCCATTGACCATCCTGTAATTCCTTACTCTTTTTCATATTGGCATAAGCAAGACTTGCAGCAATTGGCTCCTGAAGCAAAACGACTTGTTTAAAGCCTGCCAGATAACCGGCTTCTTTGGTTGCATTGGACTGTATGAGGTCAAAAGATGCGGGTATTGTTATTACTACCGAATCAATTGATTCGCCTGTATTGACAAACGTTTTTAATTCTTTTAGAACCTGTGCTGATAGTTCAATTGGAGTTTTAGTCTCATTTATTGATTTTATCTTAAAACTTTCAGCTGTACCCATTTTTCGTTTGAAAACGCCAACTACGCTCTTCGGATCTTTTTCCAAAAATTCCTTTGCCTTGCTGCCAACTGTTATTTTATCTTTTTTGTATGAGACTACCGATGGCAAAGTTGTGCGACCATAATCCTGTGGGTTGGTAAACACAACGACTTCACCTTTTATGAATTTCGCAATAGCGGAGTTGGTTGTCCCTAAGTCAATGCCAAAGTTTATTGTGTTTTCCATTGCTAACAGATTAAAGATTGTCTTTTGATTTAACTATCACTACTGCTTTTTGAGCTATATTTTTTAGAACCTTTCCTGACTCCGAATAAGTATAAAAAACAATCGGCTTAATGACCTCAACAATCACTAGATTTTCAGTGTTAGTCCCAGCAATGCTTGCTTCACAGTCAGTGCGAGTATCGCTGTAATTTTCTCCAATTGGATTATGATAGGTTAATCCAATTGTTGATTCATTTCCTCTCACCGTAAACAATTCGCTTTCCATCAAGTCTTTCAACTTATTAATATTTCGTACAATGGAATTATCTTCCTTGATTTGAGAAACTTTTCTCTCAATCTCAAAGATTTGATTCACAAGGTCGAGATAAGCCTGAGGTACTTTGACTAAAACTTTACTGAATTCTTGCATCTTTTTTTCTTTAAGCAGTTGGTTCACTGAATTGCCAGCCTTGCTTCACTTGTTCACTCACTACTGTATGCTCTGATAGTGAAGATGTGGCTAGGGATTTTATTCCTTTCTTTTGGGATTCACCTGACTCCATACTATTACCAATAAAGTGTCCGATTATCAGCCCGATTATCCCACCAATAATATAATGTTCATCTGCTAGATTTCCAATAAACGCACCGATTCCTACACCTGCAAACCAAACTAGCCAATAATTGGTGGAGCCTTTCCCATGAATTTCTTTGCATTGCGGGCACCTCGATATAGTAATATTCAATGATGAATATTGTACTCTTCTAGGAAAGTACGTCCTATTTGTTTCTTTGTACATTGTGAATGTGAAAGCTGAAGCTTTATTTGGTTCGTTAGTACCACAGAACCAGCAATGAAACAAATCTTTGTACTTAATCTCCAACTTTTTTAGTTCATCTTTATCTTGAGCTATTTTTTTTCTTGTTTCCGGAGAGTTACGAATATTGATTGCTGTGTCAATTAGGCTTAGTGCGGAGTTAATATCATTATGTACATTCCAAGATGATACTGCTAAACCTCTTACAGAGAACGTTATTTGCTCTCTAATTTCATTAGCGAACGATTCGAGATTATTTATGTCGTTTACGTCAATTAATGCATTTATTTTTCTTGCTGCGTCTTTTGGCAAAGTGGTCTTGTTGTCAACTGCTTCATTTAATTTTCTGGATTCAACAAGAATGTGAGCATATCTTTTAAGTATCGGTGCATTTTTCTCAATCTCAATTTCTTCTAAGCATTTCTCCTTATAAATCGAATAATTCTTTTCATAAGTCGGTTTAGATACACTTTCAATATTTAGTTTTAGTAGGTGTTCAACTAATTTCATTGGCACCTCTGCAACTGAAAACTCATTCCAGATGGCAAGCCCCAAATAGTTAATACTGGTTGCAATTTTATTAATCTGACTTTGAAAGTATACGGGTAGCAGGTTCAGTACATCAGCCGGAAAATTATCTTCAATTATTCCTATTACTTCATCTATATCATCTTCATCATATCGACTTTCGCCTTCCTTGATTTCCTCTTTGATTTCGTCAATTTCTTTTATTCGACTTTCTATTTCATTTGAAATTGGTCGGAATGCATTATTAATGTCGGATTTACTGATTAATATTTGTGTCCTTAAGATTAGAATTAGTTGTTCAGTGTCCTGAGAGCTGAAGGCTTGAAATAAACTCTTTTCAAATCTGCTGGTAAAGTAAGGGCTAATAAACGTTACGAATTCTTGCAGTTTGAAAATACTGTCTTGGTGAAAGTGATTAAATATTTTTTCATCACCGGAAGCTAAGTATTCATTCAGCGCTTTATTTGTTGACAAGTAACTATAAAATTCTTTTTTCTCAGGAATATCTAAATCGTTGATAACTCTTTCGCAGTCTGACTTGGTAATAGATTGGCCTTTGTAGTTGTAGTGGCCTTCTTCTGATAGCTCAATGTCTGCAATTAATCGTTTCTTAGCTTTCTTTATCTCATTGTTGTCTATAGAGATTGCATCTCGACCGTTTAATTCTAATATGTCGAGTGGGTTTATGAAATCCATGACCAATTTTTGTTTGGTGTTGCTGCGTGGGCGGGAATTGCACTCTTTTGCAAGCTTGGGTTTGCGGGTTGGAATGCGCGGCTTGCAAATGTGTGCAATGCGCGTTGGGGAAATTTTAAAAATGCGAGGGGTCGGGTCATTTTTTAATAATTTGTCCGTGTGTTATTCCAATATATTTAAAATTTCAGTGTCTATTATTAAAATGTCCGTCTTGTCAAAAACTTTTTAGATGTCCGATTGTGCGAAGTCAACTCTGTCCGGCCGCATTGCCAGCAACGCCCTGTGTTTATTGCGTGCTGGGATTTTGAAAAGCGTTCTTGTCCCCGGCACATAACGAAATTAATAAAATAAAACTTTAAATCAACTGCTCACCCCAGCATGTAATAAACACGATGTTGTGCGTTCGGCTTTTTGAATCAGGCTAGTCTAACAAAACTGTCCTCTATTTTTACATTGAAGTTTATGTCAGCCTTTAAAGCCTTGAAGACTCGAAGTACTGTGTCAATTGTCGCGCTGTTCGTACTGCTCTCAAGTTTTGATATTTGCGCCTTTTGTACACCAACTAATTTTCCCAATTCCTCTTGCGTCAAATTGCGTTCTTGTCTTGCCGCCTTTATCATTTTTCCAAGAACGTCCATACGAAGTTCATATTCATAGTCGTCTCTCTCCTTGCTGCCAACTTTGCCAATGTATTTGTCTTTCATGCCGGCAAGTGTGTGCACTTTCATTTTCTTTGCCATAAAGTTTTAATTTTTCGCTTTCGTCCTGAAATACTGCTCTCTAATTCTCACTGCTCTGTCAATTTCGTTCTCTGGGACCTTGTCAACTTTTTTAATAAATCCATGAGTCGCGATTACCAGAGTTTCCTCGTTGTTTGTCTTGTCCCAAAATGCTAAAAGTCTGACCTGAAGTCCCTCGTACTTAGTCCTGAATTCCCAAATCTCTTTCTTTAGCTTTTTAAAAAGTCTTGGGTCATTTGTCTGCTCAGCTAAGTCAATGTTGTATAATATTTTCTTAACAGTTTTAGGTTTTAAAGAGGCTATAAACTCGTCTGCCTCGTCTAAAAATCTTGTGTCAAAATATCTCATTAAACCTGTATTGTGTCAACGAGGCAAAGTTAGTAATAGTTTCCAATTATAGAAACTCATTTTTTCGTCAATTCGAAGCGGAATTTTTCTAAAAAAGCTGACGCACAACGTGCTTGTGTATGATTTCGTTGCGTGTTTAAGCAACTAATTTAGCAAATACAAACCAGATAGAAAATCCGCGAGGATTTTCGTAAGTAAGCTCGCACTAGCAATGAATTATACACGGTGTTGGCAACTGGCTTTTCCGTTCTACTTGGTTTAAATCTATTATTCATTGTAGCCTTTTTCTACAAGTCTTTTTGAAATCCACCAATAATTTCCGCTCGGGTCGATTATTCCCGACTGTCTATCTTCATAATCCATATCTGCTGGTTCAAATTCAACTTTAGCTCCGTTTTCGACAGCTCTTTTGTGCATTTCTTCTACATTATCAACATATAAATAAAATGCCGTTCGCATATTTAAAAATTGTCCTCTTGCTTGGCTAATCATAAAACAGGAAGTTCCAATTTTAAGAATAACATTGGCTATATCTCCATTTTTTGGATTTGTCGAGCGATTGATTTCTTCTGCATAGAATGCTTTTTTAAGAAAATCAATCAGTTCTTTTGGATTTTCAGCGAATAAATATCCATTTACAGTTCCAAATCCGTCTGGTCGGTAGGTGTCAAATATTTTGTTCATTGTCGTGATTTTTTTTAGTTTTTGATTCTTCTTTTTTCAGTCACAATTACTTGTTTTATTCTGTCGTTTTCGTTCATTTCAATTTTAGTTCGATTTTTTTCAGCTTGTTGCCAACGCCCTGTGTTTATTGCGTGCTGGGATTTTGAAAAGCGTTCTAGTCCCCGGCACAAAACAAAATTAAGAAAACAAAACTTTGAATCTACTACTCACCCCAGCATGTAATAAACATGATGTTGGCGGTAGTTTTTCTTGTCTGACATTATTTTTGAAACTTTAATCCTATAATTAATAATAACAAGGCGAGTCCACCGATTAGAAACATAGTCCTTGTAAACCTAGTTGTGTACTTAATGTCAATCGCGTCCTTTTTAATTTTATTTTCGAGTGCATCTTTTATCTCTCTGTAGTTCGTGTATTGTCGTTCACCCAATGTCATTTGATCGTAAGCGAACGGTGAAGTACAATTACTTTTTATCCGAGAAATTTCTTATTCGGGATTTACTTTGCAGGTGGCACCCAGTTGTTGGGGAGTAGTTCGTGGAGTTTATTAACAGGATGTGAAGGAATGCGGGAGAGGATATCC
>DAHVFH010000189.1 GCA_027317105.1 Cytophagales bacterium | reverse complement strand
ACTCTTGCGTTGGCTCATCAAACAATGAAGGGTTAGAACATTCCTGTAGGCGTTTTTGTTCTTTCCGCTCCACCTCTTGAATGCTTTCCTTTGGCGTAGGTAAATCTTCTGGCATGGTGCCACCCAGGCGCTTGATAGCTTCTCGCACCTCTTGCCCAACTTTGTAATACCAACCATTTTCACCTCCAAGTGAAAACGGTCTGAGACAACTTGTTTGCTGTTATCACAAGCTACTTGCGCCTCTTCTATGGACTTCTGAAATTTTTCCCAGCGAGAATAGCCCAACAGTTTGTAGAGATCACGCGCTGACCAGTATTCATTTCCTTTTAATAACACTTCCATCAGCACGAACATAAACTAGAATATAATTTGAAGTTGCTCTGGTGCTAAAAGCAGCTGTAACTAAAGGTGTTGGAACTGCAATTCCAACAGAATGTACACCTAGGCTTTTGCGAAGTTGTGCTCCATGTGTATCACGCGAAAGAAGTTCATAGCCCGACGATAAATAATATTCAATGACTTCCTGCATTGTCCCAAAGGACATATTTTCATTCCATTGACCGAGTAAGTTAACAACAGAAATCATAGCTTTGGGTTGTATCCAATCGGCCTTAATTTCTTTGCAACCTTTAGCATGAATAATCAGGTTATGCGACACACCAAAGCCTTTATCTACTTGAACACCTAGAATTGCAGATCTAGGTAGTCGACAATCATCGTGTCCAGGTGTTTTATTAAAATTTGGAATTGCTAACCAAACGTAGTCCTCGGTAATCACCAGCTTACCTTTTTTACAGCGAATAAATAAAATTGCATCGGTACCTGTACGATGATACATAACTATACCTGACCATAGTCTCTTGTAAGGATTTATCACTGGCTCAAGAAAAATGCGCTTGACAACTTTTGAGAAACTCACAATTTCCTCCCTGGCTGCTCGTCGAGCTATAATCTTTTGAAAACAAAACAGAATAACGAGTCTATAATAGCAAATCGACTATCAAAATAGAAATGATGTTTATATATCTATCATAGCCCTTCTTTCAAAATCATTAAGATCATAGCTGCTAACCAATGATAAACAAAAATGGAAGACACAGGTCTAACGTCCAAAAAACCTCTGTATAATCTCTTTACCTGCTTCTTGATAAAAGCGCGAAATAATCTTCCAAAAAACGGAGGAACTGACTATATGTTTCAAATAAAAAATATGTGGTCTCAACAGCAATTTTGTCCATAAAATGTCATCGCAAGTACCACATAACTACAAAGGTTGTTTGAAATAAACAAGCCTCACAAGCCGTTTCAATCTACTAGGTAGACCACATAACCAGCCCCTCTCACCTGGTATTGCATATTAGATTGATCTGGGGTACACTATCATAGGCTAGATACGTCACTACAGTAAAGAACGGGAAGCATGATTACGGTCGTTAAGCAGAATCCTCGCGGTGAACCAAAAATTCAGTACCAGGGTGAAATTCTTGAACGGCTGGCTTCTGGAGTGATTATTCAAGCCTACTGGTCTCA
>DAHVFH010000187.1 GCA_027317105.1 Cytophagales bacterium | reverse complement strand
AAGTAAAAGCTCATGTTCGAATTCACAAAGACAGCGTCATTTGGATGAATCTATCTGTGATTGGCGTGCAAGGAGGGAAAGTCTTAGTCAACAGGGACTCCATTACGATTGTCAGCAATTTAGAAAATCAGTATTACGTTTTCGACTATGGTGAGTTGTCCAAAAGATTCAATTTCACAATCAATTATCAAATCATTCAGGCTGCCTTATTGGGGAATCCGATCCTTCCCCGGAAACCGGAAGATAAGGGTGGCGAAGATTCATTTTTCAGTAAACTTATTCAACATCAGGGTACAGTGACTATTCAAAGTTTAGTTAACAAAACCACAAAAAAAATCGAGCACGTAGATTTAGCAGAGTCGATAACAGGAAATTCGGCAAGAATAGACTATACTGATTTTCAACCCCTGAATAACAAGTTGTTTGCGTACAAAGGAACGATTGACATTACTTACAAAACCGCTTCTGGAGTTGTTAACAACACCATTATTTTTGAGTATAGCAAGATTGACGTAGACACGAAAGCCCTTCGGTTTCCGTTTAATATCCCAAAACGGTATGATCGCAGGTAAGTACATCGGTTTATCATTTGCCATTTGTTCCCTCCTTCCCTTTTTTGTTACCGCGCAGCATAATAGTAAGGCACAACTTCAAAAAGAACGGCAGCAGAATCTAGAACGAATAGGCGAAACCGAAAAAATCTTAGAAGAAACTTCCAAAGAGAAAAAAAATTCAATCGGAGAACTTACCGCCCTTAACAGACGCATCGAGCAACAGGAGTCTCTGGTAAGCTCCATCGAAAGTGAAATTGCCTTGCTTGATGCTGATTTAGATGAAGACAATCAAATCATCGAGGCCTTAGAAAAAGATGTCAGCAAACTAAAAGAAGAATATGCAGCGATGCTGTTTGCAGCCCAAAAAGCAAGTGGCAAAACAGATAAACTTATGTTGCTTTTCTCTGCTGAGTCGTTTGATCAATTTCTTATGCGTCTAAAATACATGGAGCAATACAGTAAAGCACGGCAAGAGCAAACGGAAGCCATTGCCCGTACAGAAGTGTTGTTGGGTAGCCAGGTTAAGCGTACTGAAGCGAAACGTGAGGAAAAGCAACAGCTTTTAAATGATGAACTGAAACAAAGCGACAAGCTCACCAATCTCAAACAAAAGCAACGCAATGTGATCCGGAGCTTAGTGAAGGAAGAAAGAAAGCTAAAGCGGGAAATTGAAGAGACTAAAAAAGCGGTGGCCGAAATCGATAATCTTATTGCCAAAATTGTAAAAGAAGAATTGGAACGGGCAGCGCGTGAAGCTCGTGATCGAAAGAAAAGTAAGGTGAAGGAAGTAGAATCGGCCTTTGAATCGGCCAGCCTTTCGGCCTCATTTGCCGAAAACAAAAGTAAATTTCCGTGGCCTGTATCTGGTTTTATTTCGCAAAAATTTGGACGTCAAATGCATCCGGTATTGAAAGGTATTCAAATTCAAAATGACGGGGTGAACATTCAAACCAAACAAAACGAACCTGTGCGGTCGGTCTTTAAAGGCGAAGTTCGCAGGGTTGCGTTTATCAAGGGATTGGGTAATACCTTAATCCTTAGCCACGGTGAATACTTTACCGTGTATAGTGGATTGAAAGAAGTTTTTGTGAAAACAGGGCAACAGGTTTCTACGGGTGAGGAAATTGGCAGGGTGTTCTCAACGCCTGATGGCATTTCAGAATTACGTTTTCAAGTACGCAAAAACATTGTAGCGCTTGACCCACAACAGTGGCTTAAGAATTAGGAGCATAGGGAATTCATTCTTCCCATGGATGAATTATTGGCTTTAAAAACTAGCCAAAATCTTATTTCTGGGGTTAGTCAAAATCAATCTTTTCGCATTAAAAACCAGTGACTACCTTCCGTAGTATTTTACCATTTCATTTCATTTGCATTCGCGTGCATTTACTTTAACTTTCTTCTTTAATTGATTGACCCATGAAAAAGTTTATCGCTGGATTGTTCCTCGTATCTATCTTTTTGATTTCCTGTGACCGACCTTCTCAATCGTATAAGGAATGGAAAACCTATGCCGGTTCAAAAGAAGGCAACCGGTATTCATCCCTCGATCAGATCACACCCGAAAACGTTTCGAAATTGGAAGTAGCTTGGACTTTCAGTTCCAATGATAAAGACAGAGACAATCATTCTCAAAACCAATGCAATCCCATCATCGTGGAAGGAATTCTTTATGGCACCTCTCCGCGATTAAAACTTTTTGCCTTGGAGGCGGATAAAGGAATTCCTAAATGGATTTTTGACCCCGCCTCTGTCAATCCTACTGCCAATAATGATAAGTATGCGTTCTTCAAAGTAAACCGCGGTGTGGTGTATTGGCAGGATGAGAAAGGTGCAGATAAACGAATTTTATATAGTGCCGGTTCGAAAATATATGCTGTCAATGTTTCAGATGGCACGCTCATCACTTCTTTTGGAAAAAAGGGTTACATTGATCTTACAGAAAATCTCGGTCGCGAACCGGGTACGTTCAATTCATTTGTTACTTCCACTTCACCGGGTATTATCTATAAAGATGTATTCATCATCGGTCACCGTGTCGGAGAATCTGCTGATGCCGCGCCTGGTCCGATTCGGGCTTACGATGTTCGAACAGGCCAATTGAAATGGCTGTTTCACACCATTCCTCATCCGGGTGAAAAAGGTTACGAAACCTGGAAGGACAAAGAGGCGTGGAAGAAATTTGGTGGTGCCAACAGTTGGGCGGGCATGTCCCTTGATGAAGAGAAAGGAATTGTTTATGTCCCTACCGGCTCAATCGGAGGGGATTTTTATGGTGGCATCCGAAAAGGGGAGAATTTATTTGGCAATTCTTTGATTGCGGTGGACGCTGCCAGCGGAAAGTATCTTTGGCATTATCAGGTTGTTCATCATGATTTGTGGGATCGGGACTTGGCTGCCAATCCTAATTTGGTAACGCTTCACATTAACGGAAAGGAAATTGATGCTGTGGCTCAGATTACCAAGCATGGATACATTTTTGTTTTTAACCGGGAAACCGGGGAGCCCCTATTTCCAATTGAAGAAAGACCCGTGCCCACTTCGGATTTGCCGGGCGAAGAAGCCTGGCCTACCCAGCCTATTCCTACCCTGCCCGAGCCTTTCGCTCGGCAAAAATTTGAAGAAGAAGATGTTTCCAATATTGACCCACAAACATATGAGGAGATGCTGACAAAATTCCATCAAATAAAATACGGAAAGATGTTTACACCACCCAGCAAAGAAGGCGTGTGGATATTTCCTGGATTTGATGGTGGTGGCGAATGGGGTGGAGCAGCGGTCGATCCTGAATCGGGGACCCTGTATGTTAACAGTACGGAATTGCCGTGGTCATTAACAATGATTGATGTTCCTAAAAACGATGGTGATCGTTCTTTAAAAGGAATGGGGAAAGTTCAATACGGAAAATATTGTTTAGCTTGCCATGGCCCTGAAATGAAAGGCAACGGCAGTTCTTTTCCATCATTAGTTGGATTGAATATAAAATACAAAACCGATCAAGTCTGGAAAATCATAGAGAACGGAAAGAATATGATGCCCGCCTTTAAACAAATTAAAGGAACTGATAAAGAAGCGTTGCTTGCCTTTCTCCTCAACACCTCTGAAAAAGGACAAGGCGTAGCAAATAACAAAATACTTTCTAAAGAACCTGTTGCCGATGCTCACTCTGGTTCATCAACAAAATCAATTATGGACGAAGTGCCGTATGCGATGACGGGCTACAACCGTTTTTTAGATAAGAACGGATATCCAGGCATTACACCACCGTGGGGAACATTGAATGCTGTTGATCTGAACAGCGGAAAATTATTATGGAAGGTGACGCTTGGAGAATATCCCGAACTTAAAGCAAAAGGAATTCCGGCCACAGGTACAGAAAACTACGGTGGCCCCTTGGTGACAAAAGGTGGCCTTGTGTTCATTGCGGCTACCAAAGATGAAAAGATTCGCGCCTTCGATAAATCAACCGGTAAAGTGCTATGGGAATATCAATTGCCGGCAGCAGGATATGCCACGCCTGCGACCTACTCGATCAATGGCAAACAATACGTGGTGATTGCTTGCGGTGGTGGAAAAATCGGTAGTAAGTCTGGGGATGATTATGTGGCTTTTGCACTTCCTGGCAAATGATAGGTTCTCAGGTCAGCTGAACTTTCCATTATAAAGGAGCAGTGCGCCTATTTTTTTTTCGTTGATTTCGTAGAGTCGATCGGCTACGGATCGTAAGGCCGACTGCACATCGCGATTGAATTGGTTTTCTTTTAAGTCAAATACTTTCCGAACCCAATAAATCTGGGTTATGGTAATACCCACAATACTAAGGGCGGCAAGGATTATTACACTTCTTAAGGTTAAGGTTTTTTTTGATTTAATGGAATTTACTTTGAACTCTATTATAAGCAAAAGTCGTAATTCCTGTCAGATGTCTCTTTTCTTTTTTTTACGCTTATAGTATCGAAAACCAAAATAGGTTGAAAGAATTATGAATGAAAACGCAGAAAGCACTTGGGCCCAGGCACTGATGCGAATCGACTTATTTAAAATTCCACGATGCTCTTCATTGTCGATTTTAATATTACCATACTTAGCTACATGACTTAATAGATTGCTAGCTAAATCTTTTTTGGGAACAGTCTGGTGGCAGGATAAGCAAACTCCTCTGCGGTCGAGTTTGGTGAGCTCGTTGGCATTCAAAGGTCTCGAACCAGAGAAATGGTGGCCTACGGTTTGCAATTGGCGCAAACTGTCATCTAAAAACCGGCTCCAGTCCATTTTTAAATTTGGAATGGCATTGAATTGAGTATCTACTTGTTGCGCGATGGGCCGACCGGTGGCATCCAATAGATCCATGACAAAATCTTTGCTTGGATCGTAATAGAGTTTTCCTTCCTGGATGCCAAAGCCCATGGACTTCGGATTGGTATGACAACTCTCGCAGCTGCGCGCCACTTTTTGAGTTGTGTGCGGATTAAGTGGGGCGATATCAATAGCCAATTGCCCTTCTGTACCTGCGCCTTCTACATTGGGGATTTTAAAGATGTGATTCAGTAATTTTACTTTTCCGTCCTGGCCTTTTACGGTCACCGTAGTTTGGCAGCCAGGGACAGCAGGCGAAACACGATGTTCTCCATTCACAACAAGAGGAGGATCTTCCCAACGCAAGAAACTGCGCTCTTCATGCAAATCGCCCCGTATTAGAAAGGCTTTTATTTTCTTAATGTCTTTACTTGAAAGTGGAGAATTGGAAACTGCATCAATGGTTTGCCCCTGTTTATTTGGATGCTTCGCTACCTCTACCCAATCGGTGCGCAATTCCGCTTTTGTATAATCGATATTGATGTGGCAACCGTAACATTGGGGCGCCCACGTGGCGTGGCAGGCATAGCACTCCATCTTATCGATGTGGATACCTACTTGTGCCATTGCCACTTTCGCATTTAAGCTCAATTTATTTTCATCGGTCAATTTTTTTAAAGGTTGTAGCGGAATATCCTTACCTCCGGCTGAGAAGAGGATCACTTCATTTCCGTTCTTCACGATGTGAGGCATCGGGTTGCCACGACTGGAAATCAAATACCCATCGTGCTTGGGTGCCACCCATCCTTTGTGTAAATATTTTGCCACACTGTCGCTGATGCCACGAGCCGCTCCCGTTTTGGGGGCTGTGCCTACCATTTCATCGCCATAGCCAATGGGGAGTTGCCAGGGATACTTTTTAGGAGTGCCGTGGCAATCCTGGCATTCGATTTCCACAGCACCTTGTATGGCCCCCGACAAATCGCCTAAGCTGTGCATATCGCCTGAAGTGTGGCAGTCTTGGCAGACCATTCCTTTTGCCAAATGCAAATCGGGCTGCAGGTGAATGTAATTTTTTTGATGGATTTGCTTTTGATCACCGCCATTGCTCATAAAGGGCGAGGTATAAGAACTTTCCATTAAGCCTTCGTAGGAGACCCCAATCCTTCTTCCTCTATTATGGCAGGCCGTACACGTTTTAGTAGGAATGCCCGTATAAGAAATGCCGTGAACTTTTACGGGCGCATCACGACTGGCCTGAATAGAATGAACCAATAATTTTCCCTTTTCATTTTTGTTGATGGTCGGATCGTTGCCTTCGTATAACCCTTTGTTCGAATAAGGAATATGACATGAACCACAACCTGTTCCCCGAAAATCGCCATCTTCGTTTTGCCCTTTTACGCCTGTATGACATCGCTGGCAATCGGCCCGCAAGTACGTGTAAACTGCCAAGGCAGGATTTTCATCGACCTCTTTAGCCGTAGGCGCTTTGGGTAACCCTTTCATTTTTTTTGGGAATACTTGTGGTTCTGCGGCCTTCAGTTCAGCCATATATTTTTTGTAAACGTCAGTTCCCAATCGTCTATGCGCTTCCAATTCTTTTACGGGCAGGTTTGCCACATCATGGTTATAGCCTTGAATTCCACCGAAACCCCAGGTTGTCCCTTGTATTTTTCCTGCCTCGGTAAACATGAGGGAAGTAAATTGGGTGCTTACTTGTTCTTGATGGCACATCCCACATGTTTTGTCGTTGATCCACACGCTGGCCGGGTCGGGGTAAAACTCCTCTGGCCCGTGGGTTGCTTTTAATGCGTCAATACTTCCACGATGTGCCGTAAGCTTGTCGAGCGATTTTGGATTGCCTCCATGGCAAACAATACACTCGTTATCTTTAAACCCAACCATATCGGCTACCTGATAAATTTTTTGCATCATCCCAGATTTTGGATCCCGTATGAGCTCAATCCCCCGATGGCACGACACGCAGTTGTTTTTTGCCGGATTGGGGAATACCATGTTGGTGGTGTCAATTCCCGCTAAGTGGGGGCATACTTGGGCATTGCTTATTTTTTTGTTGGTAGTTATCGGAGGGTTTGTTGTAAAACTGGACACCACCATTACCCCTATTATAAGTAGCGCGCTAAAAACACAAAGCATTAAAATTTTTTTCTTGATCATGGTGGTGGTGATCCGTTATACCCGATAGTTACTCTTCCATATTTGTAAGTTAATGAATTAGTCTGGAAAGGCATCGTCAAGTCAAAATTGTAAAATTGGGGTGTCAATAATTTGTTACCTTCGACTTTCCGTGGAAAAAAATAGAATCGTTTTATGAATATTAACTTACTTGACCACTTCAAGTTAAAAGACGAGAAGGAAGACATTTATGTTGTAATCGAAAACATTGAAAAGGGAGTAGCCTTCAAGGGGACCAACCTTTGGATTTTAGTTTTCGCAATTTTTATTGCCTCCCTTGGGCTGAACGTAAACTCAACGGCCGTCATCATAGGTGCTATGCTGGTGTCTCCGCTCATGGGCCCGATCATTGGCCTTGGGCTGGGCATGGCGATAAACGATGTTAACTTATTAAAAAAAGCGACTTTCAATTACTTATTTGCTGCGGGGGTGAGCCTTGCCACCTCCACAATTTACTTTCTGATTTCACCACTCAACGAAGCACATTCCGAAATTCTGGCTAGGACTTCGCCCAATGTGTATGATGTGTTGATTGCTTTGTTTGGCGGCCTAGCCGGAATACTTGCCATTACCTCTCGGCAAAAAGGCAATGTGCTTCCGGGCGTAGCCATTGCCACTGCACTGATGCCTCCGCTCTGCACAGCGGGCTATGGATTGGCCACCTTAAAATTCAATTACTTTTTTGGTTCGTTCTACTTGTTCCTCATCAATACAGTCTTTATTGCCTTGGCTACTTTGCTGACGGCCCGTGTGCTGAAATTTCCACTTAAGAAATTGCCGGAAGCAAAGGATGAGGCGAAAGCCAAACAAATTGTTTGGGGGGTAGTCATCCTCACGTTGTTGCCCAGTATCTATTTTGCCTACGATATTGTTCAACAAGACCGTTTTCAAGAACGCGCTGATCGATTTATTGCTAACGAAGCAGTTTTCCCCAATGATTACCTATTGCAAAAGAACATTGATTTAAAAACCAAATCCATTACCCTTACCTATGGTGGTGAATTTATTGAAGAAAAAGAGGTGGCTCGTTTGAAAAGCAAATTGCCTCATTACAATTTGGAGAAAGCCACCTTGAAAATTCAGCAAGGGTTTGCCTACCTGAATGCAAAAAAGGACGATGCCCAAATGAATCAGTTGAATGCTGCTTTAACAGCGCGCGAGAAACAAATCCGGCTGTTAGAAATAAAAGTGGATAGTATGAGTGCACAAACCCGAATTGGAAAACAGATTTACAAAGAACTGAGAGCCCAACTGCCTTCGTTCGAATCTTCTATTTTGCAAAAAGGAATAAGCCAGGCTGACTCGGTTCAAAAAATAGTTTGGATCGCTATCATTAAATCCAACAAACGTGTTTCTAAACCTGACAGAAAAAGAATTGAAAACTGGCTTAAAGTCAGGCTGGACACCAAAGACTTAGTGATTTACTTTAAGGATTAATCAACCGTTTTTATTTCCGGTTGATTTGAAGAAATCGCCTTGGCCATTCTTTCAATCGTGAGACCTTGAACCAGAATACTGAAGACCACACACGCGTAGGTAGCAATCATCAGGATTGGTTTGACCTCGCTTTCCGGCAGTGAGAGCACCAAGGCTATTGACAGGCCACCTCGAAGGCCACCCCATACCACAAGCCTAGCTTCCTTGCGGGCAAGATTGGTAGTGCGGGGGAGGACAAAACAAATTGAATAAATGATAATTGCCCGAGCAAGGAGCGCAATGAAGATGGACGAAATGCCGATGAGCACATAACCGGATTTGAAGTCAAGCATAACGATGACGAAGGCAATGGAAACAAAAAGGATGGCGTTTAGGATTACATCGACAAGGCCCCAAAACTTTCGCACATATTGTGCCGTGGTGTCGCTCATCGCCTTTTCGGTATTGAAATTGCCAACAAGCAGTCCCATCATCACCATTGCGAGTGCTCCTGATATATGAAAATAAAAGCACAGCGAGTAGCCGATCATTACAAAAGCAATGGTGAGCAGCACTTCGGTTTCATAATTGTCGATAGACCTCAAAAGTTGATGAAGAAGATACCCAAGGGCTAACCCAAAAATTATTCCGCCAATTGCCTCTTGTACAAATAAAGTACTAAAGTGAAAAAAATTAATTGAATTGCTCCCCGACTGTACGATTTCTAACAGGGAAATAAAAAGCACTACGCCCACCCCGTCATTAAATAAAGATTCACCCACAATGGTGGCTTCAATCTTCTTGGAGACATTTGCTTTTGTTAAGATTCCAATCACGGCAATGGGATCTGTGGGTGAAATAATGGCACCGAAGACTAAACAGTAAATAAAATCAACAGGATACCCGACCAAAATGCACACCTCATAGAAAAGGCCACCGATAATTGCGGTGGAGAAAATTACTCCGAGTACGGAAAATAAGGTGACGGGTTTGAGCTGAGATTTAATGCCACCCCAGGAAGTGTGTAAGGAGCCAGCAAAAAGGAGAAAGCCTAGCATGATCTCAAGAATGAATTTGCTCAAATCAGTAGTCATGATGATCTTTTTAAGATGCTCAAAATGGGAGACGTCCCATGCATGACTGAAAAGAACGACCAGCGAAAGGATGGTAGAGAGAAAAAACAGGCCGATGACAAAAGGCATCTTAATAAACTTATGATTGATGTACGCAAATCCCGCGGCAAGCCCCATGAGTGCAATCAAAATAAAATAGCTGTTCATTGTCGGAAAGTATATTGAAATGTTAAATTGGAAAATCCAAAAAAGAATACTGCAAGATAAGGCATTCGCTTGCTTTGTAACTGCTTTGTTATAATTTTAGCGGGCATTCTTCTCATTTCCAAGCGAATTGCACATGACGATCTACTTTCACTCTTTTGTCCATTCCTTTTTTCTGGGCTTTATCGCCTTGTTTCCTGTGGTTAATCCCATTGGCACGGCCTTTATCGTAAACCCCTACTTTTCTGAACTTTCATCGAGGGAAAGAAGAAGGGTGGTGAAAAAAGTTTCGCTCTTTGCTTTTAGTATTTGTGTGGTCACCTTATTCACAGGCCATTGGGTGCTGGAATTGTTTGGGTTATCGGTGGCCATTATTCAATTGGCCGGGGGCATCATGATCTGTAAAATTGGTTGGGAATTCCTCTCTTCCGACAAATCGGATAAACCGGAAAAAAAATCAACAGATGCAGGCGAAGAAAACAAAACCAACAGTGTGGACGATAAACTCTTTTATCCAATTACCTTCCCGATGACGACAGGGGCGGGCACTATTGCCGTACTTTTTACTTTAAGTGCCCATGCCGAAGCGACCGATTTGACACAATATTTTCTTAACACCGGAGCACTACTGGCCTCCATCCTTGTCATCTGTGTCCTCATTTTCATCTTCTTCGTCAACGCAAGCAGGTTCATCAACTTTGTGGGTTCACGAAATGAAAAAATAATCAACCGCCTAATGGCCTTTTTGATTTTCTGCGTTGGATTGCAAATCGCGACAGAGGGAATTTTTCAGCTGATCAAAACGCAACCGTAGGGATAATTCTTTGATGGTTTTCAGGCCTTATCTATTTACCATTGCTTTTTTGTTCAAGTTTACCCACGGCTTTCCTTCAATAATTTCTTTAGAGATCAGCTTTGATCCGATTCCTTCACAAAACACATCAGCATTGAACAAATCTTCTAAACTTTTTCGGGTAGGTCACAGCCTCATCACGATGTCTCTAAAGCTGACAACTTTTTTATTTTGCTTCATTACCGTATACGGATTTTAAAACAGAAATGATTTAAAGATACTGGTTAATCAGATTCTCAAAGTATTCTTGCTTCCCGCTGATTTGGGTTGGTTCGTTATCGGCCAATGCAATGGAGCGTAAACTATTGAGCGTTAATTTACCTCTTTCAAACTGTTTTCCCTTTCCCGAATCAAAGGAAGCATACCGCTCTTTTCTAAGCATTTTGTATTCCGATTTTTCCAGGATCTCCTGGGCAACCAACAAGGCTCTGGCAAAGGTGTCCATTCCGCCAATGTGCGCATAAAAAATGTCGGCCAGGTCGGTTGAATTTCTGCGGGTTTTTGCGTCAAAATTTACGCCCCCACTTTTAAAACCACCAGACTCTAAAATGATCAGCATAGCCTCCGTTAATTCATACACATTGTTTGGAAATTGATCGGTGTCCCAGCCATTCTGGTAATCGCCCCGATTGGCATCCATGCTACCGAGCACACCGGCATTGGCAGCCACTTGTAATTCATGCTGAAAAGAATGATGTGCCAGCGTTGCGTGATTTACCTCGATGTTAAGTTTAAAATCATCCATCAAGCCATACTCGCGAAGGAACGCAATCACAGTCGCTGAGTCAAAGTCGTATTGGTGTTTGGTGGGTTCCATGGGCTTTGGTTCAATAAGGAATGTTCCTTTGAACCCATTTTTCCTGCCGTAGTCGCGTGCCATGGTAAGGAACTGGCCGAGGTGATCGATCTCCCTTTTCATGTTGGTATTCAAAAGAGAAAGATAGCCTTCGCGCCCGCCCCAAAACACATAATTAGCTCCACCGAGTTCAATAGTAGCGTCAATCGCATTTTTCACCTGAGTGGCTGCATAACAGACCACATTAAAATCAGGATTGGTCGCGGCCCCGTTCATGTACCGGGGATGGGAAAATAAATTCGCAGTGCCCCAAAGCAATTTTACGCCAGAAGCTTTTTGCTTTTGTTTTGCGTACGCCACCATTTCATGAAATCTCTTTTCCGATTCTTTCAAGGTGGGCGCCTCATCCACGATATCATAATCGTGGAAGCAATAAAATGGCGCTCCTATTTTTGTGATGAACTCAAAGGCCGCATCCATTTTGTCTTTCGCTCTTTCGATGGGATCGCTGCTTTGTAGCCAGGGGAAATTTTTGGTGGGTAAACCAAAGGGGTCGCCCCCGTTGCCGCAGAAGGTGTGCCAATAGGCAATGGCAAAGCGGAAATGTTCTTCCATCGTTTTCTTTCCTACTTTCTTTTTAGCGTCATAATATTTAAATGCAAATGGGTTGTCAGACCCCTTTCCTTCAAAGGCAATTTTCTTGATGGACTTGAAGTATTGTTTTTTCCCGAGCGTTAGTTTCATGGTCATTTAATTTTTAGGTTATTTATTTTTCAAAATTCAATATTTTTCATCCTCAATTTGGAATTTTATGTTAGTAACATCGAATTGACCAGTATTTTTTTCCAGTGAAGATAGGCGGAGGCGTACGCATCTGTTTTTTCGGAGTTGGTTTCGATGGTTTCAATCTGGTTCAATCCTTTAAAGGCTTCTTGATACGAAGCATAGATGCCTGCCCCTATGCCCGCACCGAGCGCAGCCCCTTTTGCTCCATCGGTATCGTATAATTCAAGTCGGGCGCCTAAGGTGTTGACAAAAGCATCTTTGAATACAGGGCTCAAAAACATATTCGCATTTCCCGCTTTTATGACACTCGTTTTCAAACCTATTTCTTCTAAAATATCAAATCCATAGCGCAAGGCAAAGACAATTCCTTCCTGGGCCGCACGTAGTAGGTGCGATTGATCGTGACTGTTAAAATTTATTCCATGGATAGCACCTTGCAATTCTCTGTTGCCAAGAATTCGTTCTGCACCATTGCCAAAAGGAAGGACGGCCACGCCTGCAGAGCCGATTGGCGCACGTGCAGCAATGACGTTCATCGCTGTATAGTCTGGTAAGGTTCCGTTGCTGCTGAGGTTCTTTCTTAGCCAGCTATTTTGTATGCCCGTGCCATTCACGCAAAGCAAAACCCCGTTGCGGATAGTTTGCTTATCGTTGTTGACATGAATAAATGAATTTATTCTCGATTGAGGATCAAACGCATTTTTGTCGGTGACGCTGTACACGACACCTGATGTGCCGGCTGTGGCTGCTGTCTCGCCCGGATTGAGAACGCTGAGGGAAAAGGCGTTGTTGGGTTGATCGCCCGCCCGGTACGAAATCGGAATGCCTGGGCAAAGACCAAGTTCATTTGCTGCTGTGCGGCTCAATTCGCCTTGCTTAGAAAATGTTGGAACTACCATGGCCAAGAGCGAACGGTCAATTCCCAATTGGTCCAATAGTTTTTGAGAAGTCCCTTTCGCTTCAAAATCCCAAAAGATGCCCTCGGAAAGACCCGGTTCTGTGGTGGTCACTTCCCCCGTCATTTTCAGCGCAATGAAATCACCCGGCAGCATGGCCTTGTAGATTTTTTCATAAGTCTGCGGCTCGAAGTTTTTTATCCAACTTAATTTTGATGCCGTGAAATTACCGGGAGAATTAAGTAAGTGCGTTAACGAATAATCTTTTCCCAAGCCAGCAAATGCTTTCTCTCCGATCTGCACCGCACGGCTGTCGCACCAGATAATGGAGTGCCGAAGTGGCGCGAGGTTGCGATCGACTAGTACGAGCCCGTGCATTTGGTAGGCGATGCCGATGGCCAATACTGTCTCCGGTTTTACACTTGCTTTAAGCAAGGCCGCTTTTGTGCTTTTGACAGCATGTTCCCACCACACTATTGGGTCTTGTTCCGCCCATCCGGGCTGAAGCGCCACCATTGGCATTTCCTCCGCAGGACTTTGACTGGAGGCCACAGACTTTCCGGTGCTTATGGAAACGAGGGAAGCCTTTACGGAAGAGCTTCCAATATCAAGGCCTAAGAGATAACCGCTTTGCGACATGCTTCACACTGATAATATATGGATCACTATTAATTATAATTATTAAACAAATTCTCCGCTAGTGGCAATAGACAAAAAGGTAAATTAAAACCCAATTGAATTTCCGCCATCTACGGGCATAACTGCGCCAGTAATATAAGTGTTCTGATCGGAAACCAGAAACCGAAAAAGTTTTATATTAGGGGGCTATAAGACATAATGTCTAATAGCCAAATGTTGGTAGCAATAGGGCCCGGACTTAGGACTATTTTTTGTAAATTCGAACCGTGAAGCAAAGAATATATATTGACACATCTGTATTTGGCGGTTATTTTGACGAAGAGTTTGCCGAGCATACAATTCCCTTATTTAATCGACTTAAAAGCAATGAATTCACTTTGCTATTTTCTACGGTAACTCAAGACGAGCTTGAAAATGCTCCTGAAAAAGTAAAGGAATTAGTGAAAAGTCTTAAAATCGAGTCGACTGAGTTCCTTGACACTACAGACGAAGCTGTTGACCTGGCGACAGAATATATAACAGAAAAAGTAGTTGGTCAGACCAGTTATGCTGACTGCTTACATATTGCCTTAGCAACAATAAATCGAGCTGACTTTTTGATAAGTTGGAATTTCAAGCATATTGTCAATGTCCAACGAATACGTGGTTACAACTCGATTAACATAAAGAATGGGTACAGACAAATTGAGATACGTTCACCGAGAGAATTTGAAAAATATGAAGACGAATGAAAAACAATTTGACGCTGTTAAATTCATGAGACAGCAACGCGATAAATTGAGCGACAAGTTATCAAAGATGACTAAGACTGAAATCATTGAGTATTTCAAGAGGCGTAAAGGAGAGACGACAATAAAGCCCTGTGCATAATAAATAAGGCTTCAAGCGGTCGGCACGACCAAGCGTGAAGCCTATGTTGCACGGAACCTTCGGTTGCGGTGCGGTTGGGTTTTTTCTATGGAGATTGAATGGATCGGAGCAGGAACGGCTAAGATTCATGCCCTGAATTTTATTTTGAAATTGTACCCGAGATAAATCGCGACTATTTTTTCTGAGGCCATTCAATTTGATCGGTTTTTTTTGCTTCAAAAAAAATCACAACAATAAGATGGACAAAAAATTATTTTTCATTGTGATTACTGCCTTTGTTTTTTGCCTGAAGTATTGAGCAATGAGGAGGCCTTTCATGGCGGTTCGTTGTAAGCCCCTGTTGAACTGAAGCTTCGGTAATTTCCCCTATGGGATTTTAATCGGAAGAGCTGGTAAGGACAAGTTTGGTTATGGATTTGTAATTACGACAAATATTGATAATGATGGCTTAAATAGAAAGCCGGGCAGTTACAGTTGGGCAAGACTATTTAATACTTATTATTGGGTAGACCCGCAAACAGGAATAACAGCAGTAATCTTAATGCAAGGACTTCCATTTTATGATAAATCTTGCATAGAAACCTTAAAGGGATTTGAAACCCTTATTTATAAGGACTTAAATAATCACAAATAGCCCAATAAGGGACAAACCCTAATAAAAAAACCACGACCGCATAACAAGCGCATTTATTCAAGCTGGGCAAACCTGCAAACAATGAGCTGTAGTACACATCTCAGCCACAGCTCCCAGCTGAGGGAACTGTGATATCGGTAGTAGTAACAATGAACTTTAAATTATTAAATTTAGCTAACAGTTACGGGCAGACGGACTTCTATTTCCCGGCCTGCGTAAATGCGTGGACGTGTGCAACCCTGTAATGACCAAGAATGACAAGTAAACATTACGACATAGATGGAAAATTTAGATAGAAAAAAACACTGGGAGAATATCTATCAGACCAAAGATCTGAAAGATGTAAGTTGGTATCAGCCGACACCGACAACTTCGTTGGATTTTTTAAAAGAGTTTAATATCTCAAAGACTGCAAAAATTATTGACATCGGTGGTGGTGACAGTTTTTTAGTTGACCACTTGCTTGACTTGGGATATTCAGACATTACGGTTCTCGATATTTCAGCAGCTTCCCTAAACAAAGCAAAGAAACGGCTTGGTGACCTTGCGAAGAAAATAAAATGGATAGTTGCAGACGCCTCAACGTTTAAGCCGACAGAGCAATATGACTTTTGGCATGACCGAGCAGCGTTTCACTTCTTGACACAAGAGCAGGACATCACAAGCTATATCGACACAATACAACAAAGCATAAAACCAAAAGGAGTTTTAGTTATCGGGACATTTTCGGAGCAAGGTCCTCAAAAATGCAGCGGCATTGAAATCAAACAGTATTCGGAGGTATCAATGACAAGCCGACTAAAAGAATTCTTCGAAAAAATAAAATGTATTTCGGTTGACCACGTGACTCCTTTTAACACAATACAGAATTTTATATTTTGCAGCTTCAAAAAATTATCCGTGTCATAGTAATTATAGATCGACATACAACTAAAAATAATGGCTTCAATCCTAGAGAATAAAAATTATGATGAGGTCTCCGTATTTCTGCCTGAGAATTTATTGCGAGAAGCCCGTAGACAAAAAGGCATTCAAAATTGCAGCGTTCCACAAATATGTATCCTTGACCCAGACGGAGACTTGGCAAAATATCTACTTAAAACTGGTGACGGTAAAAAGAACGACTGTTGGGCTTGTTATCATTCCAATTTATTTACTTTTCAAATTGACCAAATTGAAATTGGAATTATTCCATGTATCGTAGGTGCATCTTACGCAGTTTTAGTAGCAGAACAACTTTTTGTATCTGGCTGCGAGTATTTGATTAGTGTTACATCATCTGGAATCATAAACCAGCCCTCGACAGACAAGAATTTCGCCTTAATAACAGAAGCTATCAGGGACGAAGGAACAAGTTATCATTACTTGCCGACAGAAATGCCTGCTACGATAGGTGATAAACTTTTTGAAAAGTTGGACAGATTTTCTAGTTCATCTTTATGGTTCAATGCCAAAAGTTGGACGACTGATGCCCCTTATCGCGAAACGCAAAGTTCGATAAATCAAATGCAAGGGCAAGGTGTAATATGTGTTGAGATGGAAGCCTCTGCACTGTACGCATTTGCAAAAGCGAAGGACAAAGAGATAGTTTGTTTTGCACATTTGACAAATACCATGGCTCAGACAGAGGGGGACTTTGAGAAGGGAGAACACTTTGGAAGTTTGAGAATGCTTGAACTAATAGGACAGGTGATAAAGAAGATACGGTAAGGGGTATGCACCTAACATATAAGGCTTAAACGAAGCGCCACGCAGCAAGTTTTGCACAAGGCGGAGGCCTGTGATGGCGGTTCGTTGTAAGCCTCTGCTGAACTGAATCTTCGGTAGTTCTCCCTATGGGTTTTTAATCGGTGTGGAGATGCCCATTTTGAATATGTTCAAAAACGAGTAAACGCATTGACAAGCGGAGATTCAATTACTATTTCTGATGAAGGTTGCCAAACGAAAATGGTGAATGGGTTTTAAAGTTCTCAAGGAAATTTCTTGAGCGATTGGCGGAGATAAAGAAAAACGGTTTTGAGTTGAAAGAAGCCAAAGTGAATTTCATTGTTCATTGGACAGATGATGACAAGAAAATTGAAGTAAAGATTGTTCTTCAAGAATTACATTTTGAAAAATTGGTGAACTAAACCGTACAAACATTGCCTTGACCGCGCTTGTAGACCACATCCAAAGCCAAGCAAAGAGTGTGCCCAGTGTAGTGTAAGCCGACAAAGAAATAAATGAAAAATGCCCGCACGACTAACTATGAATGACTTGGTGTTATTAACGGAGGACGTTTGACAATGCTGCGAATGAAATGTGGAGAAGCGCTCTACTTCTGCCAATAATGGCTATAAAACATATGCTATATCGTAGGTTCTTAAAGTTTGTGCTAGTAAATTTCGTCAGTAACAAGGGACAAAGATGTAGGTATTTAAGCGGATTCGTTTTATAGCTAAACGATAAATGAAATTCTAAAAAAGCAAAATGAAAGTTATCATCAATCCTTTGTTAATTTTACTCTTTATAACAACTTTAAATTGTAGACCTCAAAAACAAGGTGCATTCATATCCAAAGTGGTTTACAAATCTGATGATTTAAGGATAACCCAAATTACTGAAGATTCTTTTGTACATACTTCATTTTTACAAACCAACGATTTTGGAAACGTTCCTTGCAACGGCCTCATCGTGAGAAATGGTAATGAAGCAATTATTTTCGACACGCCAACCAACGACAAAAGCTCTGAAGCGTTGATTCAATGGATAAAAGAAACCCTTCATTGCAAAATAAACGCAATTATTCCAACCCATTTCCATATCGATTGTTTAGCAGGACTAAAAGCATTTCATGAAAATCATATTCCTTCTTATGCCTATTTCAAAACGATTGCACTGGCAAAAGAAAATGGGTATGTTGTTCCAAAAAATAGTTTCAGGGATTCTCTTAATTTAAAAGTAGGCGATGAAAATGTTATCACAAAGTTTTTCGGAGAAGGACACACAAAAGATAATGTAGTCGGTTATTTTTCGAACGAAAATATTATGTTTGGAGGTTGTTTAATAAAAGAATTAGATGCCGGTAAAGGTTATTTAGGAGACGCCAATGTTGCCGATTGGTCAAGTACAGTTGAAAGCGTTAAAAAGGAATATCCGAATGTGAAAATTATTGTTCCCGGACACGGAGAATTTGGAAATAAAAAATTATTGGACTACACCATTAGCTTATTCAACACTCAATAAACTTCGACAGCCGTTTCCCGTTTCCTCGCGTCTTCAAAGTAAACAAATGAACTATAGATTTGTTTTATGACAACCGATTGCAAAATACCCGATCAAAACTTTTAACTTTATCAGGAATGGTCTTAATGGAAAAAACAATGCGCTGGTTTGGCCCCAATGACCCGGTCAGCCTTCGTGATATTAAACAGGCAGGGTGCACCGGTGTGGTAACGGCCTTGCACCACATCCCTGTTGGAGACGTTTGGTCTATCGTGGAAATTCAAGGGAGGAAAAAAATAATTGAAGATGCAGGCCTTACCTGGACAGTCATTGAGAGCCTTCCCGTGCATGAGAATATCAAAAAACAATCCGGCAATTTTGAGGAGCTTATTGAGAACTACAACCTGAGCCTTCGCCATGTAGCGGCAGCTGGCCTCAAAGTGGTTACTTATAATTTCATGCCCATTTTGGATTGGATGAGGACCAATCCAGAATTTGAACTCGAAGACGGCAGCAAAGCCTTGCGTTTTGAGAAGGCTGCCTTCATAGCCTTCGACTTGTTTCTGCTGCAACGCCCGGGTGCCGAACGTGAATACACGAAAGAAGAAATAGCGCAAGCTGAAACTCGCTTTAAGGCGATGGACGATGCAGAAAGGAAAGTCCTTTATCGTCATACTCTTCTTGGTCTTCCAGGAAGTGACGAACCGTTTACGCCTGAACAAATCCTGGCGGCATTGAAAACGTATCAGGATATTGATTCAAAAAAGCTGAAGGAACATTTATTCTATTTCTTGAAAAAAATAGTGCCCGTGGCCGAAGCGGTAGGCCTGAAGTTGGCCATTCATCCGGACGATCCCCCGTATCCTATTTTGGGTTTGCCCCGGGTGGTCAGTACCGAATCAGACTTAAGGGAAATTGTTGAAGCTGCACCTTCCCCTTCCAATGGATTATGCTTTTGCACAGGATCGTTGGGCGTGAGGCCGGAAAATGATTTAACGGGAATAATTAATCGGTTGGGAGATCATTGCCACTTCTTGCATCTGCGCAACACCAAAAGAGACGAGAAGGGAAATTTTTTTGAGGCCAACCACCTGGATGGAGATACCGACATGACTGCGGTGGTCAGCGCGATATTGCTTTTGATGGAGAGAACAGGAACTGCTATCCCCATGCGCCCAGACCATGGGCATCAAATGATGGATGACCTAAAGAAAAAAACCTATCCGGGATATTCTGCCATTGGCCGAATGAAAGGCATGGCTGAATTGAGAGGACTGGAATTGGGAATCGCGAACGTATTGATGAAGTGAGTCGCTTAGGTGTGCCTTAAATTTTGATGAACAATAATATTAAAAGTATATGGGAGCGACTCCATTTTTGACTGAAGACTTTTTGTTGAACAACGAGGTAGCCGTTAACTTGTATAGTCAGTGTGCCAAGTTGCCGATTTTAGATTATCACAATCATCTTAGCCCTAAGGACATTGTAGAAAACAGGAAGTTCAATACAATCACGGAAGCATGGCTAGAGGGAGATCATTACAAATGGCGCGCCATGCGCATTAATGGAATTCCTGAAAAATTTTGTACAGGAGATGCATTACCGTTGGAAAAGTTTATGGCATGGGCAAAAACGGTACCCTATACCATGCGAAACCCATTGTACCATTGGACTCATCTTGAGCTAAAAAACTATTTTGGGATTCGAAAATTGCTGAACGAGAAATCCGCTTCCGAAATTTATGACGAATGCAATAGGCATCTGCAACAAAACAATTTTAGGGTTCGCGCATTGCTTTCTAAAATGAATGTGGAGGTAGTTTGCACCACGGATGATCCTGCAGATAGTCTTGAATATCACCAGCAATTGCGCAAGGAGGGGACTCAACTAAAAATGTTTCCCACCTTCCGACCAGACAAGGCCTATGCCATGGATGAACCTGCGATGTATAGTCAATACATTGATCAGCTTTCTGCCGTTTCAAAAAAGGAAATCAATTCCTTTGATGAGTTACTGGAGGCATTGAAAAAGAGGATGTTGTTTTTTGATAAATTGGGATGCCGCAGTGCAGATCATGGTCTGGAATATTTGTATTTTGAAGAAGCGGCACGATCAAAAGCACCGGCTATTTTCAAAAAAGTGCGAAGCGGCTTGGCCTTGTCGCACGAAGAACGACTTCAATTCAAATGTGCGCTATTAATTGAGCTCGGCAAATTGTATCATGAATTGGGTTGGGTTCAGCAATTTCATTTAGGAGCGTTGCGCGCAAATAATACGAGAATGTTAAAAATCGCTGGGGCGGATTCCGGGTTTGATTCCATAGGCGATTTTCCTCAAGCTCTTCACATGTCTAAATTTTTTAATTGCCTTGATCGGGATGATCTCTTGGCCAAGACTATTGTCTACAACTTGAACCCCTCTCAAAATGAAGTCTTCGCTACGATGGCTGGAAATTTTAGCGATGGCAGTGTGGTTGGTAAAATTCAATATGGTTCCGGCTGGTGGTTTTTGGATCAAAAGGAAGGGATGACAAACCAATTGAATACATTATCAAACATGGGGTTAGTATCCCGTTTTGTTGGAATGGTGACGGACTCAAGGAGCTTTTTATCTTTCCCTCGTCATGAATATTTCCGGAGGATTTTATGCAACCTTATTGGCGAAGATGTAGTGCGGGGTGAACTGCCGGAAGACATGACCGAACTTAGCCGGATGGTGAAAGACATTTGCTACTTCAATGCAAAACAGTATTTTAATTTTTGATCTTTTGTGCCATCTTACTGCTTCTCATTGTTGATGGCTTGCCACTTTGGAATCAACAACTGAACAACGACTAACGCCAAAAGATAATTCGCTCCAGCAATTATGAAAAGTGGGAGATACCCAAACTTTACCCTTATCAAGCCGGCTGTGGAGGCGAGTAGAATTCCACCAATCGAACCGGCCATTCCACCCATACCGATGACAGAACTCACTGTGTTTTTCGGGAAAAGATCAGAGCCCATGGTATACACGTTGGCTGACCAGCCTTGATGGGCGGCCGTTGCCAGAGCAATCAAGGCCACCGCGATAAAAATACTGTGGGTGACTGATGCCAGAAAAATAGGGACTACACAGAGCCCACATAAAAGCATCGTTATTTTTCGCGCACGGCCGACATTCCATCCGCGTTTCACAAAGAAAGAAGACAGCCAGCCAAAGAAAATACTTCCACCATCTGAGACCAGATAAATTAATAAAAAGGGAATACCAATATTTTTGAGATCCAGTTTCTGATCGAGTGATTCGCTGGAATTAAAAAAATCGGGAAGCCAGGTTAAATAAAAATACCAGATCGGGTCGGCCATGAATTTACACACCATCAGTGCCCAAGTTTGTTTGTAAGTCAATAGTTTTCCCCAAGATATTTTTTCATTGACTTGCTCCTCCTCATCACTGTGAATGTAGTCCAGTTCTTCTTTTGATATTCGTTTATGTTCTTCAGGTTTTTTATAAAATTTCAACCAAAATATAACCATCACTACACCCATCGCCCCTGTGATCACAAATGAAATCCGCCATCCATAATTGAGCGTAAGGTACGGAACAGCAAATGCCGTAGTGATCACGCCTACATTGGTTCCGGCATTCATCACACCAGCCGCCAGTGCACGTTCTTTTTTGGGAAACCATTCCGCTACTGATTTAATGGCTGAGGGAAAATTCCCCGCTTCGCCAATCCCCAGCATAAAACGGGTAAACCCTAAGCCACGAATTGAATTGACAAAAGCATTGGCAAGGCCTGCCAAACTCCAGACAATAATTGACCAGGCAAAACCAATACGTGTGCCTACTTTATCAATGAACCAGCCGACTAAAAGAAATCCTAAAGCATAAGCAGTTTTAAAGGCGGCATCCACATAGCCCATTAATTCTTTAAAGTGATCGACATTCGAATCGGAAAGCACCGAATTTTCGGGCAGCCCAAGCATTGCCCTCTTGAATGATTCATCAATCATTGTAAAAGACAAAACATTTCGGTCGATATAATTGATGGTGGTAGCAAAAAATAAAAGGGCAACAATTCGCCACCGATAATTGCCTATGGGTCTTTTCGCTGCTTGATTTTGTAAACTCATTCCGTTCTCACCTTTCAAAATCCTTTTCTAATAGCCTACTCCGAATGTCACTAGGAAGTTGCTTTCCTTGCTTATACCCATTGGTTATTCTTTTAAAATATCTTTTACTTTTAAAAAAAGAAAATAGGCTACTACCTAATATGCCCGCAGAACCACCTACTAGAAATTCGTAACCTGAATTTTTCCCATCATTGGTGTTATTTCGAGAAATAAATATCAGTGCTATTGTGGTAGCTGCACTTATTAGAATAACGTTTCTGTTTTTCCGGTGAAATCGAATATTAAATTTTTTCAAGGCTCGTAATGTGTCTTCCCTCGTGCGTTTTTTTGATGTGATAACAGAATCTGATTCTTGCGATTGACTAAAAATACAGCCGTTGAAAGCTGTAAAAAAGAATATTAAAAGAATTACGGTCTTCATTAATAAATCTGTGAAAACCAGAGGCAATCTTTGTTCAATATTTAAAAACCTTTCCATTTGCTATTACTTCCTGCGTGGCTTCATCAAAGGTTGCTTTTGCACCTGTTCTCACAGCGGCATTCGTCATGATGCAGGCTACGGCATGGGCATAGCCCGCTTCTACTGGTCCGTGGGTTTCTTTTCTGTTTCGCACACATTCCATCCAATTGCGCACGTGATTGGAAGTCAACACATCGCCTCCCGTATTGGCTGAAGCCACCACTTTTTCTGCGCTGGCCGTAAGGTCGACTTCTGGTAGCAGATTTGGCTTCATGTGCATGGCTGACGCAAAGTGCTTGGTCAATCCGCCTGTGGGTGTTACTTTGTTAGTCATTAAATTCAACTCACCACCATTGGAATAATAAATCTCTGTGGGGTGTTCGTCACCATTGTGCATACGCGAAGCAAACGTAACTTGAAAACCAGATGAAGGATCGTTCTCAGGGCCATAGTCAAACACAGCCGTCATGGTATCCCAATTTTGTCTTCCGTCTTTCCAGGCATAAACACCTCCGTTGGCGACCACACTCCTTGGATGTTTCATGCCCGAGAACCAGTGAACGGTATCAATCTGATGACTCATCCATTGCCCCGGCATTCCGGAAGAGTAAGGCCAGAATAGACGATATTCCAAATGTTTTCGGGCATCAAATTTTTCAAAAGGCCGGTTCAGCAAAAACCGTGTCCAGTCGGTATCTTCTTCTTTCATTTTCGCTACTAGCTCCGGTCGCCTCCACCGGCCCGGTTGGTTTACGTTCCAGGTAAGTTCCACCATGGTGATCGGCCCGAACTTTCCGCTTTGGATGAAATTGGCAGCCGCATGGTAATTTGATCCACTCCTTCGCTGCGATCCTATTTGAAATATTTTGCCCGAACCTTTTATGGCTTTCAATGCGGCACGGTTGTCTTCCATGGTTTCGGCAAAAGGTTTTTCGACATACAAATCGCAATTGGCATTCACCGCTTCGATGGCATGGAGGGCATGTTGAAAATCGGACGTGCTGATCATTACAGCATCAATACTTTTGGAGGCATAGAGTTCTTCGTTGTTGCGATAGGCAGCAATGTCATGGTTGAATTTTTCTTTTAGATAAACCTGCCCTTCTTCTCTTCGTATTTTCCAGATGTCGGAGACACCGACAATGTCAAAGTTCAATTCTTTATTATGGTTGAGGAAAGCAGGAAGATGGGAGTATTTAAACCGATCGGAAAAACCGACAACCCCTACACGCACCCGATCATTGGCGCCCAGAATATTCGCATAACTTTTTGCGCTAAACCCGAGCGAACCAAGGTAAGCACCGGTGGTCGCCAGCGCTGCGCGTTTGATGAATTCTTTTCTTTTCATAGTATTAGAATTTTTGGATGAAAGAATTTTTTAGTGGCTCATAGGCAAGTTAAGATTCTATTCCATTTCTTCAACTTGTTTTTACAGGAGGATTACCTACGCAAAAAATTTCCTTTCAGACGATTCCCCTTTGCACTTTTCTACCAAAAATAAATATATAGTGTAGCCAAGAGCCCGAGGATAATGAGTGAACCAAACGCAAAACCACGAGACACCCGAAACATACTGGTATCAATTTCCAGCAATTTAGAAGAGGGATGCTTTTGAGGTTTTAATAAGCTTATGCCAATCATTGCGGCAATAATTAACACAAATGTGATCGACATCCGATCTAAAAAAGGATAATCCGGAAAAGCACCATTCGTCCACGAAGGGAGAAACTTCAGTATTGCTGAAATAGGAATGGTGAGCAATGTTCCGGCCAGGGCTGCGGACGAAGTCGTTTTCTTCCAGAAGAAGCCCATCAAAAAAATGGCCAGCACGCCTGGCGAAATAAATCCCACATATTCCTGGATAAACTGATAAGCCTGATCTAATGTTCGCAACGCAGGGGCGACCAATCCGGCAACGATCATCGACACAATTACTGCCCATCGCCCAATGCGAACTAATTTTTCTTCGCTGGCTTGTGGGTTGAAATATTTTTTAAAGATATCGAGAGAAAAAATAGTGGAAATACTATTGGCCTTGCCTGCAAGGGAGGCAACTATTGCAGCCGTGAGAGCAGCAAAGGCAATTCCTTTCAGCCCAGATGGGAGAAGATTCATTAGTGTGGGATAGGCATGATCAGGTTTTAAAATTCCCAGTTCATTTTGCATTTCCTGATGAAACAGCCCTTGCTGATGTAACACATACATGGCAATACCGGGAATGACCGAGATGACGGGAATCAAGAGTTTTAAAAAGGCCGCAAATAAAATTCCTTGTCGCGCAGTCTTCAGGTCTGCACCCAACGCCCGCTGCACAATGTATTGATTACAACCCCAATAGTTCAGGTTGTTAATCCACATGCCACCCACCAACACGGAAAGTCCGGGTAGGTCTTTATAATAGGGATGGCTCTTATCGAAGATCATGTGAAAATGGGATGCTGCTTTTTCTTGAAGAAGTGAAAATCCGGTGAATAGATTAGAACCCATTCCTGATTTTTCAGATAGAAGCGTGAGTGCGAGATAGGTGGTCAGCAATCCACCCGCCAACAACACGATGACTTGGATCACATCCGTGTAGGCGATAACTTTCATTCCGCCTAACGTAACGAGCAAAGAAAACACAATCAAGCCGGCCACACAGATTTCAAAACGTATTCCGGATATCGCGTTGATGGCGATGGCTCCGAGATAGATGATGGACGTGAGGTTCACAAAAATGTAAACCAACAACCAGAACACGGCCATAATACTGCTCACACGCTCATCGTACCGCACCGAAAGAAATTGCGGCATGGTGTAGATTTTGTTTTTCAAATACAAGGGAATAAAAATAACGGCCACGATGATTAGCGTAGCGGCTCCCATCCATTCATACGTAGAGATAGCCAAACCTAGGGCGAACCCAGAACCCGACATGCCGATAAAATGTTCAGCGGAAATGTTTGAAGCAATCAACGAAGCGCCAATGGCCCACCAAGTCAGCGAACCTTCGGCAAGAAAAAAATCTTTAGAGTCAATAGTTGAAGCTTTCTTTTTTTGGTAGACCCAATACCCGTAGAGGGCAACAACTAAAAAGTAGAGAAGAAATACTCCGTAGTCTAAAAGTGAAAGTGTGTTCATGAAAGCACGATCACCTGTTGAAGAAAATAGTTGCTAATTGGCAGACACTAAAATCTAAAAGTGTGCCGCGCATGTTCAACTAAAATTTCAATGTAGCCGGAAGATACTTGGCCACCAGGTCTTCGTAATACGGCTTCAATTTTGTCCAATCGGGTGGCGTTGGGTTTTTGGAATACAGATCATAAGGATTGAAGAGCTTCACCCATTTGAACATCTCATGATCGTGGTCGTCCATCAAATGATCGTAGGCATTTTCCCGATGCTGCGAATAGAAGGAATGATAGCGGAGCATGTAAAGGCCGGATTCTGGAAGATTGTTTTTCATGATTTGATAAATGTACTCGTCATGGCCCCACGATAGATGTACATTTCTCAATCCACAATTCGGTTGGTAAACACCGAATTTGGAATTGTATCGTTCGTCCGTATAGTCGGGGTTGGCTTGAAAAAATTCAGGGTAAACAATTTTATCGGAATAGGCGCAGCCCACTGGAAATGTATCGCCCACGACAGCCCACTGCGGTTCTCCGAAAAGGCAAAGCACTTTGCCCATGTCGTGGAGCAAACCGACTGCTACCATCCAGTCTGGGTGGCCGTCTCTGCGGATGGCTTCGGAAGTTTGAAGTAAATGTTGAAACTGATCCAAATCGGTGTCGGGGTCAGAGTCGTCTACCAATTGATTCAAAAAATCAAAGGCTTCCCAAACCGGCATTTCTTTTTTGTTGAAGGCAAGAAATTCGGCCTCCTTCTTCATGACGAAATCGTAGGTCTGGTAAGTATGGTTTAGGCGATAAAACTCGCGAACGGTGTCGCGCTCGGGTTTGACATAGTTTCGATATTCGTCTGTGGTCTTTTCAGCGGCTATGGTTTCCGGGTCTGGATATCTCCGCAACAAATCTTCCTCCCATTCGTCCAGGTTTTTGAGCGGAACAGCTTCAAATTGATTCTTCATGACACGTGCGGTTTAAATGCTTATGCGAACTTGGAAAATATTTTCTTGGACAGCAAGGAAGTATTGAACTTTTATTGCGAGGCCATTTTCTACTCATCAATTAGGCTAGTTTTCACCACATAGAAAGGTAGACACATAGGCATTCACATAGCTTTCTATGTGTTTCTTCGTGTACTATGCAACTATGTGGGTCAATAACCCTTGCTATACTTTGCCTAATATTTTTATTACTTCCCAATCGTTGCATTCGTCACAATTGGTTTTGACCAAAAACTAATGCTCAAGATGTAAAGCAACGGTAAGAACAAAACCAACATGCCCGACTGCAACCCGATCAAGTCTTTTAATTTTCCAATTAGTAAAGAGACAATTGCCCCTCCGGCAATTCCGGTGCAAAGAATTCCGGCAAAGGAGCCGTGGAACTTTGACACGCTGTTCAATGCCAGAGAAAAAATAATTGCGTACATCACCGACAAACAAAAACCCAGAGCGGGAAATCCAAACAACGCAACCGAAGCGCTGCCGTGAAGCGTAAAGCCTAAAATTATTAGTGCGGCCACGGTGAAAATCCGCAATACGATTTTGCTGTCCATCACTTTTAGCAAGGCCATTCCAAGCACGCAGCCGATGGTCATCATACCCCAAAACAAACCCACCGTGGCCGAGCCGACTGTCTCCGGTTTCAAGCCATGGTAGGTTCTCAGAAATTCAGAGATCCAGTTGGCGATCCCTTGCTCGGTGCCCACGTAGGAAAAGATCCCAAAGAAAAATAGGATCACGGTTTTTTGTTTGAACAACGAAACATGGGTTTCCCATGCCCCAACAATTTCATCTTCCTTACGCGCTACTTTCGGAATGCGCGAAAGCAAGATGATCGTCACCATTAGAAAACTGACAAAACTAAAAACCCAATAAATGGATACCCAGGATAGTGCTTTTGGTGTGATGGATGAAATGATTGAAATCAATAATCCTTTTTGTTCGGTCGGATGATCTAAATGTGTGACGAGGTAAGAATAAACAAATGGACTTAAGAATGAGGCTGCCCCAAAAACCAATTGTGCAAACACCGAGTTAAAGGCAAAATGCTCTTCGCCTCCGGCTACCCGCAGCAACGGATAGATGATCACTTGGAGCAATGCCATTCCGCAGCCGATCAAAAACAGAGATCCTAAAAAAACCGGGAACGAAGGAAAAAATGAAAACACCAATGCCCCGGTGAGGGCAAGCATCCAGGCGAAAATCAAACTTTTCTTTTCATTGTATTTTTGTACAATCATTCCAGAGGGAATGGACATTAAAGCGTACGCGATAAAAAAAGAGAAGGGGAGCAGCCCCGTCATCGTACCATTCAGGGAAAAGCTATCGCTCACGTTCGGGTTGATCGAGCCGAGAATGTTTGTCAAAAAGGAAATGGCAAAGAAGATGATGAAAATCAGAACAACTAAATAATAGTTTCGCTTCATCCTGTAAGTTAATTACTTTTAAGAGACCGAAAAATAGTAAGTCGCGGCTCAACCCGCTCACAATTTTTTGTGTTTCGATTGCTGAAGAAATTTTTAAATTGAATCCTGATCTTTTAAATAGCAAAAAATGACGAAAAAATTAATTAGCAGCTTTATAATCAGCTTCACGCTCCTTTCCGCACACGCACAAACCGATAGTACTAAAGCATGGCGGCAACTATTCAATGGTAAGGACCTTACTGGATGGAAACATGTTGGTGATGGCTACATGACTGTTGAAGATGGTATTGTCAAGACGCACGGTGGCATGGGGCTGCTCTATTGGGTTGGCGAGAAGTTTGGAAACTGCACCATCAAAGTGGTTTACCACATGGAAAAGGAAAACAGCAACGCAGGTTTTTTCATTCGGATACCCATTGAACCTAAAGAAGCTTGGATGCCAGTCTTCTATGGTTACGAAGTGCAGATTGATAATCATCCGGAAACTTCCGGGGAAGATGAATATCACTCCACGGGTATGTTGTATGCGTTCACTAAACCATTGGCTATTGCCTGGAAGCCGGGCCCGCAATGGAATACGTTTGAGATCACACTCGATGGAGAACGAACCATCATCATGCTGAATGGCGTAAAGGTGACCGACTACAAAGAAGGGGATCCAGCACCTCAGCGTAAATTTGATTTTGAACCCTTCCCCGGCAAGCGGCCAGAGTATGGCTATATCGGAATGCAAAACCATGGCGAACACGATGTGGTGTTCTTTAAGGAAGTTTCGGTAAAGCCACTGAAAAAGAAAACTGAACATCAGCGGCATTCAAAACATTAATTCATAGTAAATGATCGAGTTATGAAAAAGAAAATGATGGCAAAATCTTCAAAATTGTCAAGGCGCAAGTTCATTCAAATGACTTCGGCTGGAGCTGCTGTTTTTTCAATCATTCCAAATTTTACCGTCAGCGGATTAGGGCACGTTGCCCCGAGTGATAAACTTTACATTGCGGCCATTGGTTGCGGAGGAGAAGGAGAAAATGATATCCATCATTATGCCACAGCTCCCAAGAAAAATGCGGTCGTCTCTTTTTTGTGTGATGTCGATGATCGGATGGCTGCCCCACGGTTAAAGGAATTTCCGAAGGCAAAATTCTATCACGATTGGCGCGAAATGTTTGATAAAGAAAGTAAGAATTTTGATGCTGTGTCAGTGGCCATCCCAGATCACAACCATGCCATCGTTGGCTTAGGTGCTATGCAGCTGAACAAACATCTGTATTTACAAAAACCACTTTCGCACGATATTTATGAAGCTCGTATTCTTACTGAGGCAGCAAAAAAATATAAGGTAGTGACACAAATGGGCGATCAAGGAGCTTCTTCTGACGGTTTGTTCACGTTGCGCGAATGGCTGGAGGCAGGAATCCTTGGCGACATCACGCAAGTTTATTGCTGGACGGACCGACCCGTTTGGCCGCAGGGCATTCCCTGGCCCGACAAACATCCTGTGGTGCCAAAAGAACTCAACTGGGACTTGTGGTTGGGGACAGCACAATCAACAGAATACATTGACAACCTTGTGCCTTTCAATTGGCGGGGTTGGTGGCGGTTTGGTACTGGCGCCTTGGGCGATATGGGTTGTCATATCATCGGGCCACCTTTCAAGTTGCTTGAACTCGGCTATCCCTTGGAAGTATCGGGCAGCGCAAGCACCGTCTACGATGGCATTTTCTCCGAAGCGGATTTTCCTTTGAGTGGCCCTGTGTCAAGTAGCATCCGTTTTAAGTTCAAACAAAAAAGTGGCAAAGACCTTGATCTGTATTGGATGGATGGAGGCATCACGCCTGAGCGTCCAAAAGAATTGGATCAGGATTCCAACATGAACAGCATCTTGGGTGATTGGCCGGGGCTGAATGATTTTGAAGGAAGCACTTTGTTTGTTGGCACAAAAGGCAAAGCCGCTTGCGGTTGGGGAGGACGCAATCCCATACTTCTTCCGCTTTCTAGGAACAAAGAAATAAACGTTCCTAAAAAATACACACGCGTTCCTGGTGATATGGATGGCCATTGGTGGCAATGGGTAGATGCGTGCATTGCGGGGTATGGAAAGATGGAAGTGTCTTCTCCTTTTGTGGGTTATGCGGGCCCGCTTACTGAAACGGTGCTCATGGGCAATTTGCTTTTGCGCACGTTTAGCATGCGAGAAAAGATCACCAAAAAGGATCCTGTTTATGGAGAGCAGACTGGCTTCAGCTATCCCGGTCGTTATATTTCACATACCTGGGATGCGGAGAACATGAAGATTACCAACTTTGAAGCCGCTAACCAATTTGTAAAAAGGAAATATCGGGAAGGGTGGGGCGAGTTGAAATTATAAATGATTTTAAGATGGCCAACGTATAGCAACAGTCAAAAATAATTACGTTTCGTTAGCTGAGAATTTATCGCCACTAATTCCATCCTCCACCGAGCGCTTGGTACACATTCACCATTGCGTTCATTTGATCCTTTTTAGTTTGAACGAGTTCTATGGTTGATTCCAAAGCATCGCGTTGCGTTAACAACACTTCAAGATAGTTGGCTCTTGCTGATCTAAAAAGCGTGTTCGCGATTATGACCGACTGTGAAAGCGCGTTTACACGTTTTGCCTTTAGATCAAAACTGCCTTTCAGGTTACTGATGTTTGATATTTGATTGGACACTTCAAGGTACGCGTTTAGTACGGTGCGTTCGTAATTATAAACGGCTTGGATTTGTTTGGCATTTGCAGAAAAATAATTAGCCTTGATGGCATTCCTGTTGATCATTGGGCCAACTAAACCTCCAGCTAGGGAATAGATCATTGATTCGGGAGATTTTATTAAGAATTGTGTGTTAAATGCCTGGTAACCTACCCCTGCTGTAATCATTAGCGTAGGGTAGAAATTGGCTTTGGCCACCTTTACATCCAGTTTGTAGGCCATTAGCTCCAACTCGGCTTGCCTAATGTCGGGGCGGTTGGTTAATAATTGTGGGGGAATTCCTTCATAGACCGTATTAGGCACCATATCATTGAAGTTCTCCCAACTCCTTGTGATTGGCTTTGGATATCTACCGACCAGAAAGTTAACCCTGTTCTGTGTTTCGATGATACTTTGCTGGATACCGAACTGAAGACTTTTAGTCTCAAACACAAGCGCTTCAAACCTTCGTACGGCTAGTTCGGTAACCTTGGCTTTTTTCTTCTGAAGCTTTACTACTTCCAGTGCACTACTTTGGATAATAATATTTCTTTTAATGATGTCTAACTGATTGTCAAGTGCCATCAATTCGTAATACGCATTGGCAATTTCGGCCACGAGGTGAGTGACCATGAAATTTTTTCCTTCAACAGTAGCCAGATACCGATACAGTGCTGATTTTTTAGCATTGCGAAGTTTTTTCCAAATATCTACCTCCCACGAAGCAACCGGTCCGAACATATAGTTGGGTACTTTTTCCGGTGTTTTCGTTCCAGGTGCGATTTCAGTGATCGCTTCACTAGCTCCGGCAGCAGTGTATCGACTCACCTTATCAATGCCGGCTCCTCCCATTAAATCAACAAAAGGCAAGTATGTCCCTTTTCTGGCCCTTACTTCGTTTTGGGATATTTTGATGTCTTGTAAAAGGATGTTCAGCTCCTGATTGTTTCTCAGGGCTGTGTCAATAAGCGAAGTCAAGTTTGGATCGTTAAAAAATTCTCTCCATTTGATCTTTACAGTATTGGTGGTATCCACAGAACTATAATAACTCGCGGGCACTTTATTGTTTTCTGTTTTCTGAACCAACGAAGGGATAAAGCACCCGGATGGAATTAAAGCTAAACATGCAATTCCTAAGGATCTGGAAATTTTATTAATAAGCACGGTCACTTTCTTTTGGTTGTGGAAAAGCATCAATTTGATGAACTACGTCTTCACTTAGGGAATCATCATCTTCTTCTTGGATGAGTTTACGGCCTTCCGCCAATGAGCCAAATATATAATATAGGCCTGGGACAATAATGACCCCAAAGATGGTTCCAAAAAGCATCCCTCCAAGGGCTGAAGAACCGATCGTGCGGTTGCCAATGGCACCGGCACCATGTGCCAAAACCAATGGGATCAATCCGGCAATAAAGGCAAAGGAAGTCATTAGTATAGGACGAAAACGTACTTTTGCCCCTTCGATCGCGGCTTCCAAAATGGTGGCTCCCTGATGATGTTTTTGAACAGCAAACTCCACAATCAATACTGCGTTCTTACCCAATAGACCAACCAACATCACTAGGCCTACCTGAGCATAAATATCATTCGCCAGACCTAGCCCTTTGATCATTAAAAATGACCCAAAGACCCCTGCGGGTAGGGAAAAAATAACCGCCAATGGGATGATGAAGCTTTCGTACTGCCCTGCCAAAACAAAATAGACAAACACCAATACGATAATGAAGATGTAAACGGCTTCATTTCCACGTCTGGTTTCATCATAAGAAAGGGCTGCCCAGTCGATGTCAAAACCATTCGGCAAATTTTTTGCCACTTCCTGAACGGCTTTGATAGCCTCACCGCTACTATATCCTTTTGCTGGCCCACCCCTGATGGCCGCGGTATTGTACATATTATACCGGTTTATTTCATTCGCTCCCTGCGTCTTTTTGATTTTCATAAAAGCGGAGAAAGGAACCATCTCGCCACGGTCATTCTTCACCCATAGATTCAGGACATCTGTTGGCAGCTTTCTGTATTCCGGTGCAGCTTGTACGAACACTTTAAAAAAGCGTTGGTACTTTATAAAACCCAGCTCATAGGTACTACCAACAAAAATAGAAAGGGTATTCATTGCGTTACCAATGGTCACACCTTTTTGCATGGCCAATTGATTATCTATTTCAATCTCATATTGGGGATAGTTGGCACTGAAGAAGGTGAACAAACCGGTTATCTCTTTCCTTTCCCTCATCTCATCCATGAACTCGTTCGTCACTCTCTCAAGCTGTTTGTAATCACCGCTATTGGTCTTATCCAATAACTGTAAAGCAAAACCGCCCGCTGCCCCGAATCCAGGTATGGCCGGTGGATCGAAAAATTCTATCGTTGCACCGGGCAAAGACTTTGCTTTTTCTTCCAGTTCAGAAATTATTTCGTTTACAGTATGTTTTCGCTCTGACCAGGGCTTTAAGTTAATAAGACAAGTTCCCGCATTCGATCCCCTTCCTTCGGTGAGTACCTCATACCCGGCTATAGAAGAAACGGACTGAATCCCATCTACCGTTTTGATTATCTCCACTAGTTTATTGGAAATATCATTGGTTCTTTCCAAGGTAGAGCCAGGTGGCGTTTGAATAATGGCATACAGCATTCCCTGATCCTCACTGGGAATAAAGCCTGTAGGTAAGTTGTTGGCAATACCAAAAATACCGAGCGCAAATACCACAAATAAACCAACGGTAATTAGTCTGCGGTGGGCGATCAACCTTAAAAGTCCAACGTATTTTCCTGTTAGCTTTTCAAATAAACTATTAAAACCATCTAGGAACCGATTCAACCAGGTTCTCTTACGGGGCACACCGTGTGTGTTCTTCAATATCATGGCACAGAGCACGGGCGTAACAGTGAGTGCCACGATACCTGAAAGAACAATAGATGATGCCATAGTGATAGAAAACTGCCTATAAAAAGTACCTACTGGCCCTGTCATAAAAGATACCGGAACAAATACAGATACCATTAATAGCGTTATGGCAATAATAGCTCCGCTGATTTCACCGATTACCTTTCGGACGGCATTATAGGGGGAAAGGTGCTCTTCCGCCATCTTGGCATGAACTGCTTCCACCACAACAATGGCATCATCAACCACAATACCAATGGCCAATACAAGTGCGAACAGGGTGATCATATTGATGGTAAGCCCAAAAACTTGCATAAAGAAAAAGGCGCCTATCAGCGAAATCGGCACGGCCAAGGTAGGGATAAGTGTCGAGCGCCAGTCTCCCAGAAATATAAATACTACCAATGCCACCAAAATAAAGGCATCGCGAAGGGTATGAATTACATTTTCAATGGAAGCATCTAAGAAATTGGAAACATCATAACTGATTTCATAATCCATTCCTGGGGGGAAGGTTTTCTTCAACTCCTCCAGTTTCTCTTTTACTTTTGTAATCACCTCGCTGGCATTACTACCATACGTCTGCTTCAACACCATGGCGGCAGAGGGATAACCGTTCATATTGGAATAGATATCATAGTACTCACTTCCAAGTGCGACCTTTGCAACATCTTTCAATCGAAGAACCTCTCCTTTCGGATTGGCCCTAAGAATAATATCTTCATACTGCTTTGGCTCATTGAAACGATCTGAATACGCCAAAACAAATTCAAGCGCTTCGGCACGTTTGCTGTCTCCCCTTCCGATCCTTCCCGGTTTACCAATAACGCTTTGATCAGCCATTGCAGCCATCACATCGTCAGGAGAAATTTTATAGGCTCTCATCCTGTCTGGATTTAGCCATATCCGCATAGCATATTGCCTGCTCCCCAGAATCCGAACCTGCCCGATTCCATTAATCCGCTGAATTTCAGGGACCATGTTAACGCCTGCAAAATTGAACAGGAATTTCATGTTGGCATTCTTATCTGTACTATACAAGTTCAGATACATAAGCATACTGGGGATTACAGGGGTAATAATCACCCCTTCCCTTTGCACCAAGATGGGCAGCCGGTTTCGGATCTGCTCAACACGGTTAGAGACTTGAACCAATGCCTGGTTAATATCTGTGCCTGGATTAAATATTACCTGCACATTGGCTTCACCTGCACTGGTGGCATCGGAGGTCATATACCGCATCCCCCATGCACCATTGATGGACTGCTCCAGAGGGATAATGACAGATTCTGCTAATGATTTAGCACTGGCCCCAGGATAGGAAGCACTCACCATTACAACCGGAGGGGCCACCTGGGGAAGTTGAGAGGTTGGCAGTGTTTTAATGGCCAATCCACCCACAAATAGAATAATGAGAGATATGACGATAGCAAGGACTGGCCTATGGATAAATTTAGTAAACATTTTATTGCTCTTTTTTTGGAGGATGATTGACCTTACTCTACATACACTTTTAAATGTGGAATCACCACCTTGGGATCCAGGTATTCATAATCCGCTATTTTATCCTTGTCCTTCATCTTCCGGATACCTTCCAGCACGATCCTTTCGTTTGCAACTAATCCATCCTTTATAATGTAGAGATCCGGTATTTGAGCATCAATGGTAACTTCCCTCTGATGAACCACACTGTCCTTATCTATTACAAATACATATTTCTTTTCTAAAATTTCGAAAGTTGCTTTTTGAGGGATGAGCAACTCATTAATCAATGGTACTGTCATTTGCACATTGCCGGTTTCGCCATGCCGTAGTAATGCATTGGGATTTGGAAAGGTTGCCCTAAAGGCAATATTCCCTGTTTCGTTATTAAAGTCGGCTTCAATGGCTTGAACCAAACCGGGGTATTCGAACACCTGGTTATTGGCCATTAGGAGATTTACTTTCATCATGCTGTCCCTTCTCGCATGGGTTTTATAGTTTAAGTATTCCGCTTCAGGAACATTAAAATAAACCCACATTTTACTGTTGTCGGAAAGCGTAGTTAACAAATCGCCTTCATTCAAAAGGCTTCCCAACCTTACCTGAAATCGATCCATGATGCCATCAAATGGGGCGCTTATGTCGGTAAACCCCAGGTGAACTTGAGCCAAGGATAGCTTAGCTTTTGCTTCATTAAGCTTAGCCTTAAACATCGCTAATTCATTTGGCGACACAATATTGCTATCGGCAAGCGATTTCGTGTTCTGATATTCAATTTCTGCAAAATTCGCTTCAGCCTGTGCTTTCTGCAATTCGGCCTTGTAGAGTAGGGGCATGATTTGAAACATTCGCTGTCCCTTTTTCACAAATGTTCCTTCATCCACAAAAATGTTTTGCAGATACCCTCTTTCTAGCGCCCTCAACTCAATATGTTGAATAGCGTGGATCTGACATACATAGTCCTTGATGACTAATGTGTCTCTCCTTAAAGGACTCGTAACCGTAAATTTGATTCCCTCTTCTTTTTCTTCTTTTTTTGTGCAGCTTGTTAAGTAAAACAAAGCACAAAAACACATGAACATGATGATTCTTTTCATAGTAAGTTCTTAATGCGATAAAGTCTGTTTGCCGATTTTTTAATGAGTATGTTTTTATCGGCTAACCGGAATTCCGGAAGTTTTGATTTTAAGTTGATTGAATATTAAGGATAAGGATTTTCCTCAAACTTCAACGTGAAACTTAACCTTGTTTATTAGGTTAACGAATTAACCTAATTTGCCTAAAACAATCAGATAAGGAATAGCCGATTTAATATAAAAAGGCGCGGCTTCGAGGTGGGGCAAGCGTAGCTTTGCAGATTATATTCACTGGTAGAAACCTGTTTTTTGGTTTGTAAATTGAAAACAGCGATGAAATCAAAGTCAATAGAGGATAATAACGGCTTATTGTTTTCGCTTCGTTCTTTTCCATCAAGTTCTTCGGCCACTAGGTAAAGCGGCTGATTCCTGCCGAGGGGCATATCTGTTAACAATGATTTGTTATTAGTCTTATAAGCAGGAAAATCTGTCGATATAAATAGCGGAGTAAACAACTCAACAAAAAATATCAGAAGAGCGAAGAGGTTGAATATCAGGTTAACCCTTGTTATCATGGTGAGTTTCAAAGCGCAAAGATGAAAAGAATAAACTTAGTTTTCAAAAAAACCTTTTTTAGGCATTAAAACGATTTTTTATAAAAAAATTAAATATGATGCATGAGGTCGCAATTAAAAGTGAATGGGGATCGCCAATAGGTAGAAAATTTAAAAATCACTTTCCGGTTTTGTTATATTTTTGGTAAAAATTCCTATAGCTTATCGAATGAATAAAATTAGCCTAACACTCTTTTTGTTTTTCTCTGCCCAGTGGATCAGTGCCCAAAATCTGTCTATCGAAGTGCCAACAGAAATCAAAGCGCATATTGGGCAGGAACTGTCTATTAAATTGGGGGTGAATGGTATTAAAAAATATACCCTCAGTATGGAGGGCAATCCAGGTACTTCTTTCCTTCAAAATGACCATTTTGTTTGGACGCCTAAACACCCCGAGGCAAGAAAATACCTGGTAAAATTCTTTTTGAAAGATTCCCTCGGGGTTATTAAAAATGAAAGTGAAATGGCTTTGGAAGTTGAGGGTATCGTGTATCCACCCCGGTTGGCTTTTGATAAAGAACTCCCTGACACAATTCGGGTTGAAGAGAACCAACCTTTTTCGTTTTCGGCTACCCTAAAAAGTGGAAATGGATCTGACCCGAAAGCATTAATGATTTATTTTTTATTCAATGAAAACCCTGACTTGCGTTCTTTCGATAGTTGCAGGGTTAACCGAATGGGTGATCAACTTCTATTTGAATGGACGCCTTCGAGCCAGGAAGCAGAGAGGGGGTATGCAAAATTTCGAATTACCCTGGTTGACAAGGACAATTCCGTAGGAAGTCAGGTGCTTAATTTTAAAATTAAAGATGTAAACCTTGCCCCTATTTTCAGAAATGAAATCCCGGATACTGTTTTTATTCCGGCCAGTGGGGATCTTATGCTCGATTTTGCTGCAACGGATCCTGACCATAGTAATAATTTAAAGTATGAGTATAGCCCTAAAAGTGCTAATTACTTTTTGCAAGGCAGTAAAATTATTTTCAAGCCAAACTTTCAGGGCAATGATCAGAATGAATACCCAATTCATCTTTCCGTTTCTGTTACGGATGGTGAGCATACCATTAGAAGAAACGTTTGTATTTTAAAAAGCAAACAATATCGGCAACTGACCATTGGCGATTTTACACGGAAGCAGTTCTTTGAAGGGGATTCCCTTGTTACCTTCTTGAATATATCCAATGATGCCGACCTTAAACAGTACGCCATTAAATTTAATGATCTTGGTCTGCCACAAGGAATTGGAAGTCTTACGCATCATCTTGTTTTTGAAAAGGGTTCCTCTTACATCAAAGTATATTCCAAAGGACCCTTACCTTATTATTTGGTTGACCAGGACTACACCTACAATATTGCCGTCACACTTTATCATAAGGACGGTAAAACAAACCCTGTTTTTAAAGTGTTAGAACTTACCGTTAACGATCGGCCAGACCCCACCAGTATGGGCCATCAAAAGGACTCCTTACTTTTTTTAATTAATAATTTTTTACGAATAGAGACTACATATAAAACCAATCTTGAAAAAATGTATAGCAGCATTAACAAACCTTGGTGGAAAAAAGTAGCCATAGTAACGGGCACGCTTTCAGGAGTGCTTGGCTTATTGCAAAGCCAAAACCCACAGAAATCGATCAGTATTATTTCGGCAGGAATCTCATTGGTTTCCATCACGGTCTCCAATTTACCCAGCTTAACCGAAAAAACAGTAAATGAGTTAAATGATAAAATGGCTAGTTCGAAGGGAAGGATTGATCAAATGCAAGAAAAGGAATCTGATTTCATGTCTACCTGGTCTTCGGATATTGACCGTTCAGCTTTTTATAAAATGAAAGCCGACATCCTGGAACGGATAAATAAAGGCCAAGCAAAAAGAAAGGAAGAGGTTTGTGCACTTTTAAAAAACAAAACGTTGAATAGAAAAATTACAAATTTGACCAAAGGAAAAAATGACCAAAGCAATACGAGTCAAATGGATATTGTAAATATATTTAGGTGCTTAGAAAAACCCTAAATTCCTAATTGGGAATCTTTTAGGGGTGCATAAATTATCTTTTGCTATGTATACGTTTCAAGAACTTGAAGTTCAAGAATTCATTTTGACACAATTTGGTTTTGAAGCCGAAGTAACGCCTTTATCAGGCGAATTGGATTTCAATTTTTCAATTATAATCAATTATTCTATTCGTAACTTGAAGGCATCACTCTATCTTTTTATATTCTTTTCTTCTCTTTCTTCCTGTTTGGCTCAAGAAATTCTGAACCATCGTTTAGATGGATCAGAAATAGGGAGACCTCTGGGAGCCTATTTACAACAACTCGAAAAGGGAAGTGGAAACAAGTTTTTTTTCATTGATCAATGGCTTGAAAACATAACCTTTGAGAAGGGTTATGAAGGGATGACGTTGGACGAGGCCTTGAAAAAAGTTCTTCACGGCACTGATATTACCTACACTTCATTTTATAATTATGCAGTAGTATTTACCAAGGATCCAAGCAGAACGCTAGAAAAATTAGAATTTATACAATCGATTAAGTCCGATGGAAAGAAAGTGGAAAGGGAATCTATAGGCAAAAAAGAAAACTCAAGGCCGGGTGAATTGATACTATTGAAGGGTTTAATTAAAGACGGAAAGACGCTTGAGCCACTGGGCGGCACAACGATAATGGTGAGAGATGGGGAGTCGGTAACTACTAAATCGGATGGCACATTTAAACTGAACTTGCCGGTTGGCGACCACTACCTTGTGTTTCGGTATTCCAACTACGAGGAAAAAATAGTTGAGGTAGGAGCCTATGAGAGCGGTGAGATTGCTGTGGAGATGATGGAAATACCAAGGGTATTGGATGAGGTAGTAGTAACTGGCCGCCAATCGAGCAATGTTACAAGTAATGTGGGGCAGATTGATATCAAGATGTCACAAATTAAAAAACTCCCTACTTTTTTAGGTGTGGTTGACATTTTTAAGCAAATCCAAATACTTCCAGGGGTGACGTCCGTTGGCGAAATGTCTTCAGGATACAATGTTAGAGGGGGCGGAGCAGATCAGAATTTGATTTTGTATGATGGAGTGCAAATATTTAATAACTCCCACGTCTTTGGCTTCTTTTCTGCTTTTAATTCAGATGCCATAAAGAGTGCTACTTTTTTTAAAGGCGGTATCCCTGCAGAATATGGTGGGCGAGTCTCCTCGGTGATGGACATTCATTCAAAAGAAGGGGATTATAAAAAATGGTCAGCGACCGGAGGAATTGGCCCTATTTCAAGCAATCTCTCCTTTAATGGCCCTATCCAAAAGGACAAGTCTTCACTTTTCATTTCTTTACGGTCTTCCTATTCGAATTGGATAGTCAGGTCGCTTACATATGAGAATCTCAATCGAAGCTCTGTTTCGTTTTATGATGGGTCAGTTAAATTTTCACATAAGTTTAGCGAGCGGGATAAATTGACGCTGTCCGGATATTCAAGTCATGATGTTTTTGGGTTGCCTTCCGATACTACTTTCTCGTGGCAGAATAAAGTGGCCTCGTTGCAATTTGATCATAAGTTTAACGACAAGGCATTTTCCACTTTTACACTTGGTTATGGTGGGTATAGTTATGATGTGAAGGATACTAGGCCAACAGGAGCCTATGATTTGAAATATGCCATCGCCTATCCATCCTTTAAAGCGGATTTCAATTATCAATTGGGAAGACATAAATTAAATACGGGAATAAACGGTATCATGTATGGGGTTATCCCCGGAACGATTGCCCCCACTTCACCGATTTCTAATGTAAAGCCAGTTACAATAAGCCGAGAGCAAGCTCTGGAAAATGCATTTTTTTTGGAAGACGAGTTTGAACTTAACGACCACCTCCGTTTCAATGGAGGATTTAGGTTATCTTATTATAGTTCGCTTGGCCCGCAGAAAGTATATCTCTATCAACCCGGACAACCGTTAAGTAATTCAACGATTTCTGACTCGGTTTCTTATCCAAAGGGAAAGTCGGCAAAGAATTATTTTGGGTTTGAACCTCGGTTTTCTATGGTTTATAAAGTAGCACCTAATTCATCTATAAAAATAGGCTACAACAGAATTTTTCAATATATCCACCTAATTTCAAATTCTGTTTCCATCACGCCAATTGATATCTGGCAGCCGAGTAATTATTATTTCAAGCCGCAAATTGGTGATCAATATTCGGTTGGGTATTTTCACTCTACCCATAATGGGAACTATGAATTTTCAGTTGAAGGGTTTTATAAGTTCACGCAAAACATTTTGGATTTTAAAGACGGCTCTTCAATTATTCTCAATCCTAATTTAGAAACTGCCTTATTGCGTGGCGTGGCGAAGGCTTATGGCACAGAATTTTCTTTAAAGAAAAATGCAGGGCGTCTTCAAGGGTCTCTTAATTACACCTATGCACGGTCGTTGCGTCAGGTAAAAAGTCAATTTCCAGGAGAAAGCATAAATAATGGAAATTATTACCCTTCTAATTATGACCAACCTAACATTGTGAATTTGACTTGGCGTTACGAATTATCTAGAAGGTTTTCGTTCACCGGAAACTTTACCTATAGAACCGGAAGACCGATCACCCTTCCTTATTCGTATACCGTTATTGACAATGTTCCAATTGTGAATTTTACAAATCGGAATATGGAACGTATTCCGGATTACCACCGCCTTGATTTGGCTTTGGTTATTGAAGGAAATCATAAGAGAAAGAAAATCGTGGATGGCTCATGGATCATTTCTTTTTATAATGTTTATGCAAGAAGAAATGTGTATTCGGTTTTCTACAAAACGAACTCAGAAGGGGTAACTACACCCTACAAGCTATCAATTATTGGCACCATTTTACCTTCTATCTCTTATCAGTTTAAGCTTTAAGGTATGCGATTCTCAAAAGGCATAGTTTTTATTGTTATGTTTTTAACCTGCTGTATAAGTCCTTATCAAGTTAATACTAACTTCCAGCAGCAACTGGTGGTTGAGGGAATGATCACTGACCAGCCCGGCCCGTATTTGATAAAGCTCTCAAAAACTCAAGCCGTAAATGATCAATTAGGTTCTACAAATGCTATTTCAGGAGCGAACATAATTTTAAGGGATGATCGGGGTAACTTAGAGCCCTTGGTTGAGAGCAGTCCCGGAAATTATTATACTATCTCCATTCAAGGAATTGTGGGAAGATCTTATTCCATATCTATTGTTCTTAATGATGGAGCCTCTTATGAATCGGCCTTTGAAACACTCTTGCCTGTAGGTGATTTTTCGCTTAGCAATGAATTTCTTCAGGTTGAACCTCCAAATGCAAATAACCAAATCGTTTCTTCCAATGGTTTCAATGTTTACCTAACCAGCGAAGTTCTTCCTGAACAGGAAGGTCGTGTTTGGTGGCGATGGACTGGCACATTTGAAATTTTGACATATCCGAAATTAATGACTAAACGGGTAACCAAAAGGAACGGAAGCGAGATCGTTATTCCCAGTCCACCTTGGTGCAGTGGTTATTTTGTGGCCCTTGGTTTGGACAGTTCCGTTGTAGGTCCGTATTGGGATTGCACGTGTTGCACCTGTTGGGTTACCCAACAAAACACGGTTCCCCTGATTTCCGATCTTCAATTTGTAAACAACGGAAAAATACGGAATGAAAAAATTGCTTTTGTAGAGGCTAATGTTCGTACTTTTTATGATAAGTATTATTTGGAGGTTGAGCAATTAAGTATTTCTGCTAGTGTTTATGATTTTTGGAAAAACATAAAAACTCAGGAACAGAATAGTAGCAATTTATTTCAAATTCCCCCACCAAAGGCAGTTGGTAATATTGTGGCCAGTTCTAAAAATGCACTCCCGGTTATTGGATATTTTGCGGCATCATCTATCAGAACGCATGCTATTATTATGGAACGTGGTGATATTCCATATAAACTAAACTCAATTGATACACTTATTATAGATTGCACTCAGGCCTATCCAACTTCAACAAACCTACGCCCTGTTTTCTGGTGATTGCTATGAAAAAAATCGACCATTTTGTTTACCCTTCGTTTTTTATTCCTTTTAAAAAGAGTAGAAAACCCTTACGTTTTTTTGGCTACATTTTTTTGTCATTAATTTCATGCATTTCACCATTTGATGTGACCACCACCTATCAGCAAGGACTCGTTGTGCAAGGGATGATTACCGATCAACCTGGTCCTTACCTCGTGACACTTTCTTCAACCATACCCATTAACAATCAATTAGGAGAATCGGGCGCGGTTACTGGTGCTACCATTGTTATCCGTGATGACCAGGGGGAGCAAGAAACCCTAATTGAGAAAAGCCCTGGAAACTATTATACCCAGACTATTCAAGGAGTGGTTGGTGGAACATATTCAATAACGATAACGACCAGTGATGGGAACAGTTATCAGTCAACAGACGAAAAAATATTACCTGTAGGAGACTTTTCAAACCTTCGGTTTGAGTTTGTTCAAAATGAACCCGCGGGCGTCAATCAACAAATTACTTCCACTAACGGATTTAACATTTACTTGGATAGCGAAGTGCTCCCCGAACAGAAGGGACTAGTTTGGTGGCGATGGACAGGCACCTTTCAGATTCTCACCTTTCCTTCCCTACATACGGTGCCAGGCAACGGTAAGGTTATTACCCCTGTCCCTGCTCCACCACTCTGTAGCGGTTATATTGTGAGTCACGGAATGTTACAATATTATACACCTTGCAGTTGTTGTGATTGCTGGGTATCGCAATACAATCAAATACCAATTATTTCTAATCCGAATTTGGTAAATAATGGAAAGATTAATGATTTGAATATTGCCTTTATCGAAGCAAATAGGAGAACGATGTATAACAAATATTACCTCGAAATAGATCAATACAGCGTATCACAAGTTGTCTATACTTTTTGGAAAAATGTTCAGACCCAACTCAACAATAGCAGCAATCTGTTCCAGATACCTCCTGCGAAAACGGGTGGTAATTTAATTGGAACTACACCACATGCTTTGCCCGTAACCGGTTATTTCGCGGCATCGGCCGTTAAGACACATTCCATAGAGATGAGTCAATTGGATGTTCCCTATCCTATTCTTCCTATTGATACCTTGGCCATGAGTTGCACTCAGGTTTTCCCAAATTCGACAACCCAAAAACCTTTGTTTTGGTAACCATGAAAAGAAGTATCACAGTCTTTTTACTCTTCTTCTTATTTATAGGTTTTTCCTTTGATGATGGCCTAGCCATATTGAAAAGTAAGTCTGATCATTATTTTGCAAAGTATAATCGCACCAAGCTGGAGGTTTTTTTCAATCAACCTAAATATGCACCGGGAGATACGGTTCATTTTAGGATGTTGTACGTAAAGGCAGCTGATTTAAAGCCGGTTCAAAAAAAACAAATTGTCCATATATGCCTGTTTGATCAAAACGGAAAAAAATCCTTGGTTCAATGGGCCACGGTGGTCAACGGAGAGGGTTTCTGCGAAATGGTTATTCCGAGTGAATTTGCCTCAGGCAATTATTTGTTTGTAGCCTTTACCGATTGGATGAAAAATTTTGATAAGGAATTATTTTTCAAACAAAAATTTATAGTGGCGGATAAATTCCAAATCAATAGCCTTCAGGCCAAAGATTCAGTTCTCTTTTTCCCTGAAGGGGGATCGTTGATTGCCAATACGGAAAATAATTTGGCGGTTGGCTATTTTGGCATTGCGGAACGTTCATCTATTATTGTTAAAGAGGGGAAACAAGAAATTGCATTGGTCAAAGTTGTTAAAGACAGCGTGAGTTCTTTTCTTTTTACACCTAAAGCAAATACGGATTATCAAGCAGAATTGGTTACGTTGAACGGAATTAAAAAGTTCAAACTACCACAAGTCGTTGTATCAGGGATTTCCGTCAAAGTAGATTGTTCAAATTTGAAGATGAAAGTGAAGGTGAGCAAATCCCTTGGAATGCCACCAAACAACACGAACTATATTGTTCTGGTTTATACTCCTAGCGAAATGGTTTTTACAAGACCACTAAGTTTTGAGGATATTCAAACTCTCGAATTTACACTTCCAGAAAATTTACCCGATGGGGTTTTGCAATTGGTGGTAACGGATGAAAAGACGAACCTAATCGCAAGAAGAGTTCTTTATAAAGGAACAAATGGAAGCCGAAAAATAAAGGTGGATGGTTTGGAAAACGAATATGAAACAAGAGCTCCTGTCAATTTGAGTGTTGCTTTTATTGACGCATTTGGAAATAACGTTCCGGGCACGTTTTCCTGTCGAATAATCAATAACGATTTGCTGGGGGAAGTATATAATGATATTAACTACCTTGCTTTTCAAAGTGACTTATCGAATTCTTTCCCTTTCCACTATCAATCTCCATCGCCAAAGGCGATTGCCAATTATTTGATTACGCAGACTTGCCCCTGGTTTAACTGGAATTTATTGATAGAAGATAACTCAACATCCTTACAGTATCAACCACAAGAATATTTAACGATGTCGGGCAACGCCATCTTGTCTCAAGATGAGAAACCGGTACGTGATTCTACCTTGCTGATGTTTTTTTTAGAAAAAGGGCTTCGGGGCTACGAGACCTATTCCAAAAAAGGAAGATTTTCATTTCCATTATTTTATTCAAGCCACGAACCTGATAAATTTTTTTATACCGCTTCTTATAAAGGAAATGATATGGATGGGATTTCAGTAGAAATGGATGACCTAGACTCCACCATTTTGTTTTTTGCTGAGCCTTGGCAGTTAAATAATATGTTGCCCGACAAGTATTCGGAGTATAGCCTTCGAAGGAATGTCATAAACAATTCCTATTCTTTTTTTCTTGGTAAAGAGATCCTCAACGACTCCATCAACGATCCAAATAAGGCGATGGAAGAGGAACTTACGGGGGCGGATGTTGATGTTGCGCTAAAAGATTTCCTCATGATGCCATCGATGGAGGAAGTAATCCGTGAAATATTAAAGGCCGTGGAAT
>DAHVFH010000168.1 GCA_027317105.1 Cytophagales bacterium | reverse complement strand
CATCAGGCCGAAACCGCTGCCACCGGTAGTTACTAGATCTCCTGAAGTATCACGTTCTCGAGCCATGCCGCTAGCAGGTTCAGCAAAATTGTAGAAATACTTAAAGGTTTGCTGCTGAATGATGGTCAGCAATTGGTCATCAGAAACTACTGGGAATTTGGGAGTTGTGTCTGGCTGTGTATAAAATGTCTTTGAATAACTTTTGAATATCTCTCCATTGGCGCCATTCAAATCTGCCAAGACGCCAAGCATATATCGATCAAGTTGATTAAGTTTATTCGAAGTCGTTAGCGTAATTGTTTTGTTTTGATTGCTCAACGAAATAGTAACTGATCCTGGGTTCTTGCCCGAAATAAATAAATTAGTGGGTGTGGCCGTTTGAGGATTTACGGGTGCCGAAAAAGTAAGTTCGCAAACTGGGCGTAGAGAAATGTTTGTTACCTGATTTTGAGTGGTAACATCAACTCCATCTAATTTTATCGAGACAAGTGAAAGCGTGGCAGGAATAGTAGTAAAATTTATAGTATATCCTGCAAATGATTCACTCTTCTTTCCCTTAATAGCATTACTTATTTTGAGTTGGTAAATGAGATTGTTAACCAAATTCTGAGATGGCTTTAGAGAAAACGTTTGAAAATTGTTGAGGTAAGAAATTTTCGAGCTGACAACTGCCCCGTTTTGAATAAGAGTTACTCCAGATGAAACCGAAGCGGTATCAAGCACGCCTGAAAAGTCAGCAAGAATAGGTTGATCAATTGGTGCACTTGAGTTCGTGCCGTTAAAATTAAGGATTTGTGTACCAACCCTTATTTGAGCAAGTTGAATAATACCTGCAGAAGGTTTGGGATCGGATTTCCTAACCGAACAAGAAATCAAAAATAAAAAAATAAAAATATTCCAATAATTCATCATTCAAAGTGGGAAGAAAAAAAAGGTTTCCGAAAATTTCCGGAAACCTTTTTTTAATAATTCTATAAACTTTAATTATTGATTTTCAGAATTATAAACCAAAGTTACCTCGGCAGGTGTTAATGCTCTGTTAAAAATCCGAACATCATCCATCAACCCATTAAAGTGATTAGATGTCACGTCAGAATAGGTAGCCCATGGAAAGATTGATCCAGCGCCTGTTGCACGGTCGCAATAGTAACCTAATGCTAAATTAGATGAGGCACTAACACCCGCTGTATTTAAAGTCAATCCAGTAACCGATTGAAAGTTATCCCCCGAAGGCCAGTTGTTAAAATTCTGCGTCTTCATTAGCGTGCCATTCATGTAAATTGAACCAATTTTGGTTGCGCTTGCATAAGTGCATACCATCTGTGTCCATTTTCCATTAAGGGCTGCTGGCAATCCGCCAGAAGCAGACAAATCTTTAGAATAGGTCCATCCCTGCCATCCTAAGTTTCCGGTGCAATCCATCCACAAATCCTGGCTTCCAGAACCACCAGTGTATTTATACTGAGCGGCCATTTTACCATCCTTCAATTTATTACTGAATTCCCACTCGAAACCATCAAATCCACCAAGCCCCATAACAAATTGACCTACCGTATCATTGGCCGCTGTGATGTTATAGCTCAATTTTACCCAAAAACTCAACGTGAAGTCAGTAGTATTAATTAAGGAAGCGGCATTTGGCACCTCGATAATACTCGTTTTTCCATCGAAAGAAGCGGCCTGGCCTGCATCTGAATTACGACCAGCAACATAGGAAATATTTACAATTCCAGAAGTTTGAGGATTGTAATTCGTGCCAGAACCGGCATCATCATTTGCATTACCTTCAAAACCCCAGTGCGCGATTTGGTTAGCTGGTGTAAAAAATCCGGCCGTTGTAAACGTACGCGCAACTTGGTCAATGAATTTCCCTCCGGTCGATTTAACTGTTGAAGAAATTCCCAAATCATACAATTCACCAGTATGCAACGCTGCACTCGGCGTTATCGTAACTGTGTTGCCAGAGACCGCGATTGTTTTTGCTGTAGCAGACTGATCATAATCACGAACGAAAGTAATATTTGCATCCGTTACTGTAGCGGGATCGAGTGTTGTACTAAAAGTCGCTATTATCGTTGAATTAGCAGGCACTTTTACTGCACTGGTAGCACCGTTAAGATCAATGGTGCCAGCGGTTAAACTTACTAATGTTAACGCGGGCGGAGGGGTATCGCTTTTACTACAGCTTTCCATTAACATCATAGCAGCAACCGCTCCCATCGCCACCACTATGCTCAAAATCCATTTGGTTTTTTTCATAATTGTTTAGTTTAAAATTTAAATTTATAGTTGATTAAAGTTTCCATTACCAATTGCTGTTTTGCACAAGAACGCCTTTGCTGATATCAATTTGCGTTTGGGGAATAGGTAGTAACTCATGTTTCCCTACAATAAATCCGAGTGGGCCTAATACCGAGCCAGCATTTCCTGTGCGAACCAAATCCCAAAATCGATGACCTTCCATCGCCAATTCGTGCCTTCTCTCATTCAAGATTATGGCTCTCAATTGGGTCATATCCGTTGTGGTAATATCCGGTAGGATGGCATTGTTGCCGGCTCGAGCCCTGGCTCTAACTTGGTTCAAATAAGGTAACGCCTGAGCGGATTGACCAGATTCATTGAGTGCCTCCGCTGCAATTAATAATACATCTGCATACCTAATTATCCTTTTATGGTAACCCCATTCTTCCGGAGTAGAAATGCCAGGAACCCATATTTTTTGATTGTAACATTCAATTTCAATCAGATTATTATTGGCATCATAAAGCGCGTCTGGCGTAGTGTTATCGCCCAACGTAATAACGCCATCCAATACCTCTCCCAGAAAGATAATCGTAGCATCCATTCTTGGATCGTTAGGCTCAAAAGAGTCCCGTAAATCAATTGTAGGTCTATTAAAACCCCAACCCCTATTAGGCGAACCTCGAATACCTTGGGTATTAGCATACTGACATCCTCCACCATTTGGATCTTCCACAGGAAGTGCTCCAACTTCAAAAATTGATTCAACGCCATTATATCCGTTTTGGCCAGAAGCATCTGCGAAATTTGGCTCCAGAGAATATTGCCCCGAATTAATAACCTCTGTCGCAATAGCAGCTGCATTAGCATAATCATGCTGAAATAAATAGACCTTGGCCAATATGGACTTGGCTGCTCCTTTCGTGGCACGGCCATAGTCGCTCGTTGCATATGAACTCTTTTCAGGTAAATTTTGAATCGCAAATGTTAAATCCGAGATTATAAGTGAGTAAGTTTCAGCGGCAGTTGATTGTTTCAACGCTAATGGTGCAGGCTCAACCGTTACTAAAGGTACATTTCCCCATGCCCGAACAAGATCGAAATAAAATAAAGCTCTCAAAAATTTTGCCTCAGCTATATATCTTGTTTGAATTTCTGGCGCCATTGAAATTGTCGGAACATAGATGATTACAACATTAGTGGCCCGAATGCACTGGTATAGCGTACTCCACCAGCGATCAAGACCATCTTGTGAAGTATTCATCGTAAAATTATCGTAGGGCCCCACCGTAGGCAATTGATCTGCAGGGTTACTTCCTTTGCGCGCATCATCTGACATAATATCCAACAAAGGATATCCACCTGAATGATAAGCCCATATTCTTAAGGAAGCATACGCAGCAATGGTTGCCGAAAGTGCATCATTGGAAGTTGTTGGAAAGGAGGCTTGAGTCAATTGCCCCTGAGGATTTTTATCCAAAAAATTCTGACACGCATCTAGCAAGAGAACGAATGTAAGTGACAGAATTCCAAATGATATTTTTAAGGGTCGAACTTTCATATTAAAAATGTTAAAAAGTAAGATTTAACCCCATCGAGTAAATTTTTGGCACGGGATAGGTGCCTGTGTCCATATTATTGGCTAATACATCGCTACTCCCAAAGTCAGGAGTATATCCAGTAAATTTTGAAAACGTGAAAAGATTAGTGCCTCTTAGGTACACTTTCGCTTGGTTCATTGCTATTTTCTTTGCGAGCGTCTTGGGCAAGGAGTAGGATAAAGTAAGACTCCGTAACCTCATGTAAGAAGCGCTTTGGATAAAGCGATCTGAAACGTTATAGTTATACCCACCAAAGGATGGCCTTGGTTCAGTATTTGATGTCCCCTCTCCCCTCCAATAATTGTTTACGTGGCTTTCAAAGTTATAAGGGTCAGGTCGCACAACTTCCTTTGCGTTAAAAATCACGTTGCCTCTTTGACCCTGCAGGTCTGCAGAAAGATCGAAATTTTTATAACCTACTTGAAAACTGAAACCATAAATCAAGGTTGGAATGGGAGAACCCATGGCAACCCGATCACTAGCATTAATTTTACTGTCTTTATTCGTATCGACAAACCTCAAATCACCTACCCCGGCACTTGCGTCATGTGGATAAGCCGCTAACTCTGCCGCATTTTGAAAAATGCCATTTGTTTTATACCCATAAAATTCCCCAATAGGCATTCCCTTTCTACTTAAAGTTACTGCACGCCCATCCGCTAAATAACCTCCTACCAAAGTTGAGTCGATTCCTTTATTCCCCGCAACAGTCAGCACCTCATTATGCAAAGTGTTTCCCAAGAAAGCAACTCGATACCTAACTCCATGGAACTCATCTTGCCAAGCCACGTTGAATTCAAGTCCTTTATTGAGTACAGAGCCTGCATTATATGTTATTCTTGAGCCGCTTCCGTTTCCAAAATATCCAGCTGGCTGTAGCCCTACTAAAATATCATTAGTTTGGCGTCTGAAATAATCAAACTCACCGGTTAGCTTGCCACTAAAAAAACCAATCTCTAAGCCGATGTCTGTTTGTTGCGTAGTCTCCCATTTCAAATCGGGATTTCCACTTACCCCAAAGGTAGCACCAGAATTTACGGAATTATTAACGCCTAATACAGGGCTTGTTGTGCCATTTGAAGTAATGGTTGAGTATTGCTGAAGGTAATTGATCTTTTCATTACCAATCAATCCCCAGCTACCTCTTATCTTCAAATTGCTAATGGCTGGAAGTGTCTGCATAAATTCTTCATTAATAATATTCCATCCAATTGCAGCCGAGGGAAAGTTTCCAAATCGGTTAGTGGGAGTAAATTTTGATGAGCCATCTCTCCGATAGGATACAGTAAGCAAATACTTGTCTTGGTAATTATAGTTGCCTCTGAAAAGAAATGACATCATCGAATAATAATTATTTGGATCAACGCCATTTCCAATGTTTCCAAGGTTATTAATGGGCGGACTCGTTGTCTGATTGTAGAAATAGCTTGGATTATTTAAATAAAGTAAATCCGCGCCATTTCTAATTAAGTTACTGCCTTGTATATTGATATATTCGTTTGTCGTTTGTTGCATCGTGTACCCTCCCAATAAATTAAGGTGATGGTCACCGATCTTCTTATTGTAGGTTACGGTATTTTCCCAAAGCCAAGTTTCACTATCTGATGAACCCTTAGACAGATCGCTAAATAAATTTTGCTGTTGGGATGGTGTCCCATCAGAATAATATACAATATACGCAGGTGTAAAATTGTTTGACTTATTGTATTGAAGATCCACTCCAAAACTTGATCGAAAGACAAAATCCTTAAGGAAATTAACTTCTCCAAAAACATTTCCCACCATTCGAATGCCTTTATTGAAATTATTTGAATAAGCAAGTGATGCTAAAGGATTTCCAACATTCCTTACTGCTCCAAAAGTGCTACTATCTGGATAATAAGGAAAGGCGGTAGGTTGCGCTCTATAAGCTTGACTAACGACATCCGGAGAAGTTTGCTGTTGAAAAGGTGTCACAGTGATATTATTTCCAACTTTCAAGTGTTTCGAAAGAATGTGGGTATTATTAAATTTTAATGTAACTCGTTCATAACTCGATTTTGGTACAATTCCCTGCTGATTATAATAACTCACGCCAAAATAGTATTGCGATTTTGCATTCGACCCACTAACAGAGACTTGATAGCTTTGCATAGGTGCTTGCCTGAATATTAAACTTTGCCAATTTGTATTAGGAAGTAGGTCAAGATTATTAAATGTTCCAGGGAGAATTTGGTTGTAAACGGTAGCAAATTGTCTTCCGTTTAGCATGCTTATCTGCTTATTCAATTGCTGGACACTGTATTCAGAGTTTACCGAAATCACTTGGGTGTCTTGTCCAATTTTACCCTGTTTTGTGGTCACAATGATTACACCATTAGCGCCTCTTGCACCATAGATAGCTGTTGCTGAGGCGTCTTTCAATACTTCCATAGATTGGATATCGCCCGAATTAAGAAAAGAAATATCGTCAAGAATGACTCCGTCAACTACATAAATAGGTGACGCGTTATTAAATGTCCCTACCCCTCTGACACGAACGACTGGACTTGCTCCAGGAGCTCCTGAAGAATTGAACACCTGTAGACCAGCGACTTTCCCCTGAAGAGACTGTACAGCATTGAAATTAGGAATCTTGGTTAATTCTGATTCCTTCACAACTGATATAGCACCGGTCAAATCACTTTTTCGCTGAACACCATAACCAACTACCACCAATTCCTGAAGATTTGTAGCTTCAGATTCAAGCACAATATTGATGGTCGTCTGCGTTCCAATAGAGACTACTTGTGATTTATAACCAATAAAGGAAAAAGAAAGCGCATTGTCTTCTGATCCTAACGGAATTACAAAATTTCCATCTAAATCCGTTGCTGTACCTCTTGTGGTCCCCTGCACAACCACATTTACACCCGGCAAACCCTGGCCATCCTCTTTTGAGGTGACTTTGCCGGATATGGTTCTTTCTTGTGCCAATAACGAAAAACCAAAAAATTGAATCAAAAGAAAAAACAATAGTAATTTTATTCTCATAAATACTGATTTTCAAACAGTTACTTTAAAAACCCGACCAAATCGGAGGAGACAATAATGTTTGCGTTTACGCTAAAGCTATTAACTTCAAAACTATAAGTGAAATTATTTTTTGAATATAGTATTAAATTATGACCAGCATCGAAGGGAATGGCATATCAATTTTTGCGCAAAAAAAACATTGATTACAAACGATTTCGGTATATAAACAACGGAAAAGCCAATTTGCTATAACGCTTTAAAAACAACCAATCAGGCATCTTGATTTTGTACACTCTTACGATCATTTTTAACGACTCTTGTTTTTGCGTCCTGAGGATCCAGCAGTAAAGCTTCCCAACTAAGTGCATGGCTCCTTTGTTGGCTTCTTTCTTTCATTCGTTCGAGTACTTTTTGCCGAAAAGCCCACACCGTATTGAGTCTTAACCCAAGGTGCGTGGCCAGTTTCTCCAACGTAAGTATTTTCTTCCCCGAATGGGTGAGATAGGCTAAGTAAAAGGCCTTGTTCAATGGAAATTTAACACCCTTAAAAAGAGTATTAGCCGTAATGGATTCATTGTATCCGCACCGCGAGCATCTTCGGGAAAACTTTTGTGAGCCAGTCGCATATTTTGTATTCCTGCATTTTCCACATTCAAACGCCCGAGTAGATTTTAGCTCATCAATAAAGCGGCAGCAGGCTAAATCATCGGGATAAAGTGTACTGAATTCGCGAAAATCCATCAACTTTTCGTGCATTCTTTCCTCAAGAACCTCTTTTACCTTGTTTTTCAATTTCCAATTGTCAAGGTCCAAAAGAGAATTGATTTGGTTTATTTCAAGGGCTTGATGATTAAGTCTTAAGTTACTTTCTTCCAGTTGTTCATTCTTTTTTCCGAGTTCCAGGGTTCGCTCCTTCACCTTTTCTTCCAATTCGCGGTTCACTTTATCTTTCAAGCGCATGTTTACCTCATGCTGGTGAATGATGCGCTTCATCGCGCGATCGCGGTTATCTTTTAATATCCGAATGCGATCCCCAAGCGCCACGGTTAAAAATAGCATCTCAAAAACAAAACTGAAATGAAGGCTGTAGTGCGTCAACGTGGTGATGGGCAAGAAATTAAAATAGACCAACGTTCGCATAAAAAAACCAAAAAACAAGACCCCATACGCAATCACAAAAAACCTTGCCGGTCGATAGCCGCCACGCCAAACGGTAATGGCTGTAAAAAATATCAATGAAAGCGGTATAATTTCTAGCGTTCGAAAAGTGAGCATCCGTGGATAAAAAAACAGGCCAACCGCAAACCAAAGGGTTCGCAAAATGATCATGATTTTTAGCGCCTTGTCTAACGTTGGTGCGTTTGCCCTTGCGCTAAGAAATCGCCTGGTGAAAACCAGAGACCAAAATATCAAAAGGTATAAAGATATACCTACGGCCCAATCGTTAATCGCAGGGTGGGTCGGCCAAAGAAACTGAAAGCCAATGCCATCGTAGCTCATGGCATAGAGGGCAACGCTTAAAATATAAAAGATGTAATAAATGAATTTTACTTCACGGATGGCTAAAAACACCAAAAAATTATAAATCGTAATAATCAAAATCATCCCGTAAAACATTCCATACAAGTAGTATTCATTAAGTGCATAATGAATAAACCGATCCACCGATCGAAACGCAACTCGCACATCCGCAAATTCATGAGACCGCACCTTGAAGTAATAGGTTTGTTCTAAATCTCCCTTTGCATCCAATAAGATTTCAAAATTTTTATGTTTAAACGTACGCTCTTGAAAAGATTGATGGTCACCCATTTTAATTAACCGAAACGTCCCACCCCCTTCGGGAACAAATACTTCGAGACTGTCAATCGTTTGATCATAAAATTCCAAAAGCCATACTTTTTGTGTGCGCGGATTTTGTTTTATCGGCAAGCGAATCCAATAGGAGGCATTGGTTTCGAAATCTATATTTTGATACGAGCTTCGTTTTTTAAAATAGTTTCCAAATTCGGGTTCGGAAATCAAGCGGAATGGAACCGTATTTGTGCTATCGATAAAGTAAGAAAGCTCATTGGGCATAAATACCCGTTCATTGATGGAGTCGTTGATGGTTATGATCGATTGGGCATCCGCGAAGGACGTACTTAGAAAGAAAACAAACCATACATACTTATACATCTCAATAAAATTAGTTTTTTTTATTGAACTTGAAGTTTACCTCACCTCCCTGCAAATTCCAATTGGTAAAGCGAACTCACCTCAATAGCCGTCAAAGCAACTTTATAAATTCTGATTTCATCCAGCGCACCTTGAAAATTACCGTACATGGGCTGAGGGGTTAGTTGGTAGTGAGGCAAATTTAAAACTTGTGGAAAAGCGCCAATAATTAAGCCTAATGGATTATTGAATTTTAGAACCCCCAATGGAAACGTTCCGCTACCGCCTGGCTTGCCCGTGTCTACAGTAAACGGACTCATGCGGGTCGCACTCGACCAATAGGATGACACACCCATAATTTGTCCATTTTGATAAAGTGCATATTGCGAAGTGGTCGCATCGTAGGTCATTACTAGCTGTGTCCAAAAGCCCGTGGCATTGGCAACGTAGCCTTGCGGAATAGCCACCACCAATGAGTCCTTTTTACTAGGAATAGTCACTAAACTTTCAAACCCTGCGTTAAAGACAAGCGTATCATGTCCAGGCATTGTGGTGTAGAGCTCATTGTCAATATCCAAAATTTGGTAAGCACTGTCGCTATACACCATCAACATCCCCTGGGCTCCTTCCCCTGCAATATAACTTGCTGTGGTATTGGCCTTTGGTCGTGTAGGCTGGTTAAACCAAATTGAAATTGTTAAACTTTGTGCCTTCGCAATCGTTCCCATTGAGTAGGTAATATAGGTATTCCCCTTCCCCTGATAGGCTTGACCCTTTATGCCAGTCACAAAAGTTGGTGCTTGGTTGCTCGGAGTTGGCGTTAAATTCTGTTGGCTCTCGTTAAAATCCCCATCGAAAGACCAGTATGCGATAAGATTGGAGGGCTCCACGGCAGCGGAAGAATTAAACCCATTAATGGCAGGTAAGGCATAATTAGGGGTAGAATTCAAATTCAAATTTGAGCATCTGGCATTGATTAGCAAGGCAATTACCATACTACATTGAGGTAAATACTGCTTAAACCTTCTAATTAAATCCATGAATTCAATTGAGACTTCGCTGCCATAAATCAACAACACAAGGTGAATACAATTATAAAATTAATGCATTTAATACAACTACTGGATTAACTGGCTTCCGATGACTTAAAATTGAAAGTAAATAAAGGGATGAATTCCAGCCGTTTTAATTTGAATGACCACTAAAATAGTAAATCCCACCAATGAAGCTTTTGCCAACAATGGAAATCGAACAACTTGATCTTGGACCTTTAACTCAAATTTCTTTGGAATAAAGTGAAGCACATACCCAATCGCCATCAGCAAAACAACCTTTTCATAACCATATAAAAATTCAAAAAATAATTCAGGCCTGAAATTATAAAGAATTTGCTCAATCATTTGCCCGCTCACTTCCAAAGTTCCAGCTCGAAAAAAAATCCAGCAGAAACAGACAAAGTGAAATGTCAACAGAACGCCTATTGCAGCCCCAATGTTTTGCGCAAAAGACGGTAACTTAAAAGGCTTTATTTCTGCAATTACTTTATGCACAGCTAGGGCTATTCCGTGCAATCCGCCCCAAAGCACAAATTTTAGCGAGGCACCATGCCATAACCCACCCAACAACATCGTGATCATTAAATTAATATAGGTTCTGAATTTTCCTTTTCGGTTGCCTCCCAAAGAGATATACAAGTAATCTTTCAACCAGGTAGAAAGCGATATGTGCCAGCGTTTCCAAAACTCGGTTATATTTTTAGACTGATAGGGCGAATCAAAATTATCGTTAAACCGAAAGCCCAGCAACAAAGCGAGGCCGATTGCCATATCCGAATAACCCGAAAAATCACAATAGATTTGAAGGGCATACCCATACACACCAAACAAATTCTCAAGACCAGAATAAAGCGTTGGCGCATCAAAAATCCGGTCGACAAAGTTGAGGCTGATATAATCGGAGATCACTGCCTTTTTGAACAGCCCAGAGCAAATCAGGAAAACAGCCCTACCAAACATTGCCTTAGAAACAAAGGTAGGTTTATGAATTTGCGGGAAAAAGTCTGCGGCTCGTACTATTGGGCCAGCCACCAATTGTGGAAAAAATGAAACAAAAAATGAGTAGTCTAAAAAATTGGTGAGCGGCTGAAGTTTCTTCCGAAAGACATCGATGGTATAACTCAGGGATTGAAACGTGAAAAAAGAAATCCCTACCGGAAGAAAAATATCCAATGGATCAAATTGAATCCCTGCTAAGGAACTAAACATTTCATGAATGAGGTTTCCATATTTGAAATATCCGAGCATCCCAAGATTGGCGGCAAGACTCAAGATTAATAAAGAAAGGCGTTTCCAATATTTCCTGGATTGCCCAATCCATTGTGCCAAAAAGAAATCGACAATAATGGACGCCACCAACAACAAAAAATAAAAACCGCTCGACTTATAATAAAAATAGAATGAAAAAAGAATAACAAAGATGAACTTGGGTTTTCCTGTGTTAGCTAACAAGGAGTAAACACCAAAAAACAAAGTGAATAAAAAAAGGAAAAGACCGCTATTAAATAGCATTGGCGCTCCTTGGTGAAAGGTAAATTGATCGGCAAGTTTATGGATATCGATAGCGGACATATTCATTATAGCCTTTGATCAAAGCCCTATAAAACAAATCGCCTTGCAATTCATACCCTGCTTTGGTAAAATGCACGCCATCTTTCTGCATCAAGTTGTTTTTTTTCCAGTCATCAGCTGAATGCCTACCGCCACCAACTTCATATAAGTCCCATAAAGCAATATTGATCTTGTTGGCCAATTGAAGGAGCTGTATATGAATCTGCTCCACACCCGGGTTTCTCCGCGTTCTCTTCCTATAGAAATCTGCAGGTGTAGTGATAATGAATAACGCATTTGGATTTGCCTGCTTCAATTTTATTAAAAATGTCTCCGCTTGTGCTAAAAATTGTTTGTCTATATATGGATATTCGGCAGCCTCATTGGTGCCTAGGGAAATAATAAACAAGTCTGGATTTAAGGCGGTAGTTTGCTCCACAAAATATTGAGCTGCTAAAAAGTGCTTGAATTTTGCCCCATTGCCGCCAATCGAATGATATAGAATGCCCGGATTTCCATTCGAAAGGCTCATCCCAAATAAAGTAAACTGCTCTTGCTTATTGGTTGGCTGCACGGTTTGAAATTCAATGTCATGCATTTTTAGTGGGAGTGTTAAGAAAGAATAATTCGGATAAACCTCTTTGGTGTAAGGACCAGCGTAAGCCAATTGATGCCCCAATGAATCATTGAGGATCAAATTATAACTGGAAGTATCTTTTAAAAAAAACAGGGACACATTATTAAAACTATAATCCAACCCAGGACTATTCATTGTACGGATTACAAATTTCGCCCCAGGTTGTTTCGTGCGTAGTGTGGACGCACCGAGCCCGATAGGTAAGGGTTGACCCGTAAACACGATTCGTTTTGATTCCCAGGAAGCATTGGTGGTCGAATGTATATCCAACGGCTCATTCGTGCGGGCTATCCTTCCTGGGAAAACAAATCCGCGGCCGCCATTGCCAAATTCTAGTTGAAGAATCTGTCGGATCTCATGCGTAATCATGTCGGCTTGAATATGCGAATCGCCAATATGAACAAGATTTACTGCTCTTGCTCTATTTTTTTTTAGCTGATAAAGTTTTTCATAAAAACCAGAAAGGATTACTGAATTGCCAATTTCGTTACCTTCACTCTTTATGAAATCATAATAATCAATCGGTTTTAAATTGATCGTATCTTGTCCAAGCACTCGAAAGCAACAAAAGAAAAGAACTGCCAGGATAGAATTATTTATTGCTTTCATAGTTTTTCATTTCAAGCAATATGGCATCGGCCAACTTCTTTGCTATTTTTCTCCCTCCTCGAAAAGTTAGGTGGGTGTAATCTTTTGCCGCCAGTGGGGGATGTGATTCGGTGTACCTCACCATGCTATTTTCTCCCCCCATCGCTTCAAACATGTCCCAAAAAGCAATGCGAGTTCTTTGTGCAATCTTTCGTTGAATGTCTCTCATCACCAAAATATCGGGCATAGTGGCAAATTTTCCCTGCTGGTTGCTACTTCGGTCACCTACACTGATTAACAAAAAGCCACACTTCGGAAAATATTCCTTTAGCCGATTAATCAAGATGGTCATATTATTTAAGTACCAAACGTACCCGGTGGTGTCCTTTTCAGACAAGACATTTAAACCAAACTGAAGGATGATCAATTGGTAATTGCGCAAGGTATTAAATTGCCTCAACCGATCCTGGTCAATTAAAAGCAATCCCATGCCAGGGTTACTCCGTATACCAAAATTATCCACTGATATGCCCACGGAATCTTCAAATGCTGTCCCGTACAAACGAAGCCCTTCATGTTGGGGAAAAGACATTTTAACAGAGCTAAAATTACGCTGAGGGAAAACAAATTCAGCCACTTCTTTCGTAGATAGATAATCCAACTGTACGGTAGTTGTGTCGTTCAACGTGCTTTTCATGGTGAACGGGAAATCACTTTCGTAAAAAAACTTGGCCGTTACGAAATTCTTTTTCGTTGGGCTGTATACCACTTCATTTTGATCTCCTGGCACAAAACAAAATCCCGGAAATCCTAAAGGTGCCGTTACGCTCCTTTTGCCAACCAGAGAAAACGTATTCCAATTGGCAAAGTCATGATGGATGGTTGTGCGAAATATCTTTACCTCGGACGTTATTGGCATATACCCAACCCCGCTGCCACCAAAAATCTGCTGTAAGGTGTCGCGAAAAGGGCCACACAAAATATCGCCCTCAATAAAAGAATCTCCAAAAAAAGCTACCCGAATTGGTTTTACCTTAGTGTATGGAATTTTTTCGGAAAGAAATTTTAAATTGTTTTGACCGAAATCTTCAATAACCAGTGAACCGTTCCGGTGTACCGCTATTTTTTTTTCGGAAACCTTCGCCTGAAATGTTTGCGTATCCAACGCTATCGCCTTTATCGTATCCGGTTGAATATCACTCCACAAGGCTGGCTT